>JBNMJR010000020.1:0-20788 GCA_050873925.1 Acetatifactor sp. | reverse complement strand
GATCTTGATGGTCTTGGCCGACAGGATCCCGTATTTGATAATGGAATTGGCGAAGCGTTTGAACTTCTCCGCTCCGTCGCTGACATAGAACTGGTACTTATTCTCTCCCAGATGAGGTTCCTCATCGTTGAGAATATCATAATGCTGCAGCAGTTCCTTCAATTCTCTGGCGGTCTCGTATGCCGGATTCACCAGTGTCACCTGATCTCCCATGACGCGTCCTACCGTGGAACGGATCAGCGGATAATGGGTACATCCCAGGATCAGGGTGTCGATGTCAATATCGATCAGCTCCGTCAGATAACGCTTTGCGATCTCATCGGTCACGGGATCTTCCCACAGGCCTTCTTCCACCAGCGGTACGAACAGTGGACAGGCCTTGCCGTAGATCGTAACGTCTTTATTCAGTTCCTGTATGTATTTGTTGTACATCTGACTGCCGATCGTCGCTTCTGTTGCAATTACACCGATACGACCGTTGCGTGTCACCTCTGCCGCGGTCTTCGCTCCCGGCTTGATCACACCGATGATCGGTACATCGATCTCTTTTTCCAGTTCGTCCAGTGCATAGGCGCTTGCCGTATTGCAAGCCACCACAATGGTCTTCACCTGAAAGGTCTCCAGGAACCGCACGATCTGTTGTGAAAAACGGGTCACGGTCTCTTTGGATTTGCTGCCGTAGGGCATTCTCGCCGTATCTCCGAAATATATGATCTTCTCATTGGGAATCTGCCGCATGATCTCCCGGGCAACGGTCAGTCCGCCGATACCGGAATCGAATACCCCGATGGGGGCATCCTTTTTCAGCGCAGTAACATTCTCCTGATACATGGGATTTCTCCTTTTATTTTTTTAACATCGTAAGCAATCTGCTTTTGAACCGGATCTGCTCCGGGTCCGCCTCCAGAATCTTCCAATAGATCTGGCTGTCGGAATTCCATTCTACCACTTCCGGGCCGGTCTGTACAGTCTCTGCCTCTGTGGCTTCCGTTTCCTCGTATACGATCTCATAGGTGGAAGGCAGCATCGTCAGTTCCGGGTAGATCACACCCCACCAGCCGTAACAGGCCAGTGCCACGGTCAGTATCCGTACTCCCTGCACCAGTCGGTGTAGCCTTTTCTTTTCCGCAATCATCCTGCAATATTTTTCATAAGAAACATATAATCTATCCATCAGCGTTCCTCTTTCCATAAATTACCGTTTCGGTTCTATGGAAATCATTACCGCTTTCCGGACAGATTATACTGTTGAAATCTATTTATTTTTCTCCCGCTCCAGACGGATCTGGCGGATGATCGCCTTTTTCTGATTATCTATATGCACCTTGGCCATATTGGATGCCGTTTCCTTATCCTTTTTCACGATGCTCTCGTAGATGACCTTGTGTTCCTCCACCAGACGTTCATGCTGGCTGAAATCCTTGATATATTCAAAACGATACCGGTACATCTGCTCAGACAGGTTGTTGACCAGCTGGATCAGGCGCTGGTTCCCCGTGGCCTGTACAATGATATCATGCAATGCCACATCCGCCTGTGCGATCTGTTTAATGTCATCGGTCTTCACCGCCGCTTCAAAGGTATCACACGCCTTTTTCAGATCCTGTAATTCCTCCGGAGTGATCCGGTCACACGCCAGCTCCACACAGAGCGCATCCATGGCCCTGCGGACCTCCAGGACATCGTTCATGCTCTTCTCCGTGATCTGTGCCACTTCCGCTCCTCTTCTGGGGATCATGGTTACCAGTCCCTCCAGTTCCAGCTTACGGATGGCTTCCCGGATCGGCGTACGGCTGACTCCCAGCCTGTTGGCAAGATGGATCTCCATCAGTCGCTCTCCGGGCTTCAGTTCTCCCGTCAGAATGGCCTGCCGTAAAGTATTGAACACCACATCTCTGAGTGGCAGAAATTCATCCATTGTCACCTGTAAATTATCCTGCATACCTCTACTCTGGCCTTACTCACAGAATTCCGTCAGGAAAATCTGTTTTGCCAGCTGTTCCTCCTCTAATTTATCATAAGCCCTGCGGGCCATATCCTTCTCTACGAAAATACCGAATACCGTAGGACCGCTGCCGCTCATCAGACTGTTGATGGCTCCCAGTTCCTTCATACGGTCTTTGATGGTCTGGATCACAGGATAGGCACTGACAGTTACCGTCTCCAGTACATTTTCCATCCGGTCCAGAATTCCCTGTAAGCTTTCCTCCGCGATGGCTTCCACCATACCGTCAATATCCGGATGTTTCACGATCTCCTGGGCATCCAGATGTTCGTACACGTATTTGGTGGAAACATTGATGTCGGGCTTTGCCACCAGTACATAACAGTCCGGTGCCGGAGCAAGGGGTGTCAGCTTCTCACCAATGCCCTCTGCCAGAGCCGTTCCGCCCATAACACAATAGGGAACATCCGCACCGATCTTCACGCCCAGTTCCATCAGATCCTTCAGTGTGCACCCCAGATCAAACAGGCGGTTCATTCCTTTTAAGGTAGCCGCTGCATCCGTGCTGCCGCCGGCCATACCCGCCGCAATGGGAATATGCTTCTCCAGATGGATCTTCACGCCTCCACTGACAGGATAGGTTTCCATCATAAGTTTTGCCGCTTTGTAGATCAGATTATTCTCATCCGTGGGAAGTTCCCCGGAATCCGTGGTGATCACGATCCCGCCGTCCGTTCTCTCAAAGTCCAGCACATCATAGATTCCTACGGTCTGCATGACCATCTTCACTTCATGGTAACCATTCTCCAGTCTTCTGACCACATCCAGTCCCAGATTGATCTTGGCATACGCTTTTATCCGATATTCGTTCATTTTTGTCTCCAATACGTTCGTGCGCTATTCAGAATAGCTTGTATACAATAATTGTACTTAATTTTATACAATCCTGCGTATTTTGTCAATGGAGTGCGGTTCTTTCCATGGATTTTTCCACTGTTTTTCTCGAGATCCTCTAAAGTATCCACTATCCGGGGACGATATAACAAGTGAAACCAAAAACCCTCAGAAGGTTAAAACATGTATAGTCAAGGATGACAACAGGTACGGACAGCAGAACCGCACCGGAAAAGAGGAAACTATGAGCGTAAACGGAGTTACATCAACCCAGGCCGCTGCAGCCTACAGCTATAACAGCACAAGTGCAGCAAAAGAGAAAACTTCCGCAGAGGAAGCAAAAACTACAACTACCGCGGAGGATACCGGTGTCATCTATGAACACAACACCGACACGAAGACTTCTTCCACGAAAAAGACTTATAAGCCGGACACCAATCTGGTCAACAAATTAAAGGCAGATGCGGAAAACCGTGCCAGCCAGCTTCGCTCTCTGGTAGAACAGATGATGGGCAAGCAGGCTACCACCTACGGCAATGCCAATGACATCTGGTCCTTCTTACGTTCCGGCAATTTCACCGTAGATCCCGCTACCAAGGCACAGGCGCAGGCAGACATCGCCGAGGACGGTTACTGGGGTGTAAATCAGACTTCCGACCGTATCATCCAGTTCGCCAATGCTCTGACCGGCGGTGACCCGGACAAGATCGAGTCCATGCGTGAGGCATTCAAAAAGGGCTACGCACAGGCAGAGAAGACCTGGGGCGGCTCTCTTCCCGAGATCTCCCAGAAGACCTACGATGCCGTTATGGAGAAATTCGACAAGCTGGCTGCAGATGCAGGCCTGACCACCGAAGCATAATGTCGTATCATTGACAGATTTTCCTATAGAAAAACCATGTTGTACCGATGTCACAGAACACATCCATGTACAACATGGTTTTTCTTTTCCGAATTCTATTATGCCAGACCTTTTACCAGCAACACTTTCTGCCCCGGGCGCAATTCATCACTCTCTAACGCATTCAGTTCTCTTACGGTCTTCACCGGCATGTGATATTTTCTGCCGATGCTCCACAGGTCATCCCCGGGCGCCGCAATATAGATCACCGCGCTGGGCAGTCCCGCCAGCACATTGCTGTCGATCTCCTGCTCTTCCACCCCTTCGATCGCTTCCAGCGGAATATTTTTCATTACCGTCGTGGAAAAAGAAAGTACGGCTTTCACATCCAGTTCCTCCCCTTCCAGCAGATTTACCTGCAGCTGTTCCAGCTCACTGTGTACCTCCGCCTGATCCGCTGCTGTCACTCCCGGCACATTCAGGGTATATTCATACGGAATCTGCTCTCTGGTGCTCACATAGGGAGTCTCATCATTTTCCGTAATGCACAGTACCGTAAGCTCAATGCTGCCCTGCAGACGAATTCCTTCCTCTGTGACCTCCCGGTGATCGATCGTGACGATTCCCTCACTGTGAAGCACCTGCAGTACCGGAGAACCGATATCGGTCTTTCTGTGATCCGTCACCTTGGTCTTGCCTGTGATCCTGGCCAGCAGCTGGCGCAGACTGGCATCTCTGGTGTCCGGGATCACTTCTTTTGTCACCCCGTAAATGTCTCTTAAAATATCGATCTGCTCTTCCTCATAGAGACGGATATTCAGTTCCAGAACACATTCCAGCCCCATTATCCTCTCTTCCCCGTCCAGATCCGGCTGGATCGTCAGCTCCGGCTGCCCGTGCTCCTGCCTTACCAGCGAATACCGGATGTCCGGCAACAGTTCCTCCCGACATCCCTGACATTCCAGAGTGCCATCCAGGGGGATCGTCGTTTCATAAGAACGGATGGACCTCTCTTCCCCTTCCGCTTCATAGAGGACAAAGACCTGAATATCTCCCTGTACCGCCAGTTTCTCTTCCTGCGGCTTGAATTCCACATCCCGCAGTGACACATTACTCCACAGGATCTGATAGATATTCGGATAACTGGAAGGCAGAGGGATCTCCTCTTTTTTCCGGAAAATATCGTTCTTGCAGATAGCAAGTTCCGTCACTTCCATGGGGGCGATCCGGTACTCCACGCCTTCTCCCGCACTGTCTCCCTGGATTCCCACCGGCAGTTCTTCATCGTAGATCTCCTCGATCCGGGCCGTGAGAAGTAACAGTGCCTGCAGGTTCAGTTTCCGGGAATTGATCATATTTACCGTAAAATCTTCTACTGTTCCGTCTACCGCCACCGTATCCGAAGGTAGCGTTCCTTCCATATGGATCTTCTCTTCAAAGGGCAGTGCCCCGCTTAAAAGCACCAGATTGCTTCCCGCCTCCTGCGTGTGATACAAAATGGCATAGCCCAGCTTTCCCCGTACCGTCACTTCATCCGTACCGGGCCGGATCTCCTCGATGACAACTTCTCCTTTTTCCAGATTCAGAGTACTGATGTCCGGTTTATCCTCCGGAAGATTCAGATCCTCCTCCATGGTAAACTGCATGACGGTGGATCGTTTTACCCGGTCCATATGTATATTTCTCTTGATCAGCTCCACAATAACAGACCTCCATATATACAGATATATCTATATATATGAAGGTCTCTGTGTACTTATACCGTATTCTGTTCTCTGTATCTTACTGCACTGCACCGATCAGATCGGTCAGATTCTCCACATGATAGGTGCGCATGTAATCCTCAATACCTTCCACAACTTTTACAGTCGTATAAGGATCCACAAAATTCATGGCTCCGACGCTGACTGCGCTGGCGCCTGCCAGGATAAATTCGATGGCATCCTCCGCCGTGGCAATACCGCCCATACCGATAATGGGGATCTGCACTGCCTGTGCCACCTGATAGACCATACGGACAGCAATGGGCTTGATAGCAGGGCCGCTCATACCGCCGGTCTTGTTGGCAATAGCGAATTTTCTGCGGTGAATATCGATCTTCATGCCGGTGATGGTATTGATCAGGGACAAGGCATCCGCGCCTGCTGCCTCTGCTGCCTTCGCCATCTCTGTAATGTCCGTTACATTAGGGCTCAGCTTCATGATGATGGGCTGTTTTGCATGTTTTTTCAGTTCGGAAGTAATATTGTATAGGGCATCTGCTTTCTGTCCGAAAGCAATGGCTCCTTCCTTGACATTGGGGCAGGATACATTGATCTCCAGCATACTGACTGCCGGTTCGTCTCCCAGCCGTTCCACCACATCCACGTAATCCTCCACGGTCTTACCGCAGACGTTTACGATGATCTTCGTATCGTATTTTTTCAGGAAAGGAATATCTCTCTCCATGAATACGTCAATGCCGGGATTCTGTAAACCGATGGCATTGAGCATACCACCGTATACTTCTGCCACACGGGGAGTCGGGTTGCCGGGCCAGGGTACATTGGCCACGCCCTTGGTCACCACCGCACCCAGACGGTTCAGATCCACAAATTCTTCATATTCCATACCGGAGCCGAAAGTTCCGGAAGCTGTCATTACGGGGTTTTTGAAAGTTACTCCTGCGATCGTTGTCTGTGTATTCATCAGATCTCTACCTCCTCAGCGTCAAATACGGGGCCATCGGTGCAGATTCTCGCATTGTGCACATGAGAATGATGATCCACTTCCTTCGTCTTCACAACGCAGCCCAGGCAGGCACCTACGCCGCAGGCCATATGCTCTTCCAGGGAAATATAGGCCTTGATACCTTTTTCTTCCGCATATTTTTTGATGGCACGGAGCATGGGCATCGGTCCACAGGCAAAGATCACATCTGCCTGCAATGCATTTTCCTCGATGGCATTCATGACATTGCCCTTCGTGCCGACACTGCCGTCCTCAGTGGCAATATATACGGTTCCGTTCTCTGCCAGATCCTCTTTTAAGAACAGCCGGTTATCACGGTAGCCCACGATGATCTGCTTTTCTGCGGAAGCCGGAAGCTCTCTTGCCAGCTCCAGCATGGGAGGGATACCGATACCGCCGCCCATAAGGAATACTTTTTTGCCTTCCGCCGCCTCTGTGGGGAAGCCGTTGCCTAAGGTTCCCAGAATCTCTACGCTGTCTCCTTCGGTATAAGAAGAAAACTCCGCAGTGCCCTGTCCGGCAATACGATACACGATGCGCAGTGCATCCTTGTTATCGCTTACCTGGCAGATGCTGATGGGACGGGGCAGCAGGGTGCTCCGATCCTTGGGATACACGCCGATGAACTGACCGGCTTTTGCCTGCTCTGCCAGATCTGTAGCGATCCACATGTCAAAAATTCTGGGTGCGATCTCCTTCTGGGAAAGCACGGTTGCTGTGATTTTCTTTTTCATGTTATTGTCCTTTTCTCTTCTATTTATAACGCTGTAGTGCTCTTATAAGCGCTCTCTTCCATGGGCTCTACGCTTCATATACGATGATCTTACCGCCGCAAATGGTCTTCTTCACTTCACCCTTCAGGTTCCATCCGGTAAAAGGTGTATTCGTGGCCTTGGATGCATATTTTTCCGGAATGAACTCTGCTGCGGTATCGATCAGAATTACATCCGCAGGACCGTCCTCAGCCAGATATCCGGCATCCAGATGATACATAGCCGCAGGATTGGTACTCATCAGGCGCAGTAACTGCTTCATGGTCAGATACCCTCTGTCCACCAGTTCCGTGATGCCCAGTGCCAGAGAAGTCTCCAGGCCGGTGATGCCGCTGGGTGCCTCTGTGATCGGCTTTGCTTTTTCCTCTGCAGTATGGGGTGCATGATCCGTAGCGATCATATCGATGGTACCGTCCACCAGTCCCCGGATCACCGCCTGACGGTCCGCTTCCTCCCGCAGGGGCGGATTCATCTTCGCCAGTGTACCATACCGGATCACTGCATCCTCGGTCAGGGTAAAATGGTGAGGTGTGGCTTCCGCATGGATATTGGAGCAGCGTTTTTTCGCCTGACGCACCAGTTCCACCGCTTCCTTGCTGCTAATATGCTGAATATCGATGCAGGCGCCGGTCTCTTCCGCCAGCTTCAGATCCCGCTCTACCAATGCGATCTCCGCCTCTCTGGAGGAACCACCGATACCGTAATACTCACTGGCTTTTCCCCGGTTCACACCATTGTTCTCGATATATTTCGGATCTTCTTCGTGGAAGCTGATGGGCATGTCCAGCTCTGCAGAGATCTCCATGGCACGGCGCACCAGTTCCGCATCCAGCAGAGGCACTCCGTCATCCGTAAATCCTACGGCACCCGCCGCTGCCAGCTTCTTCATATCCGTCAGCTGTTTTCCCTGCATCCCCATGGTCACATTGGCGCAGGTGGTCACATGAATGCCGGTCTTCGCTCCCTTGTCCAGGATGTAATGCAGCGTCTCCTCACTGTCCACAGCAGGCTTCGTATTTGCCATCAGTACCACAGTGGTCACGCCGCCTTTTGCCGCTGCCGCCGCACCGGTATTGATATCCTCTTTTGCCGTAAAGCCGGGATCCCTAAAATGCACATGCACATCCACCAGTCCGGGGGCAATCAGCAGCCCTTCCGCATTGATCCGGGTCACTTTACCCTTTGGTTCTATCTTTTCCGCAATCTTTACAATCTTGTCACCGTCGATCAGGATATCATAATTGCCCTCTCTGCCCGACTTGGGATCGATCATGTAGCCATCATGTATCAGTATCATATTGTTCTCCATTCCGGGGCTTTCGCCGCCCGTTCTTATGACCTGTTTCTCGGAAAAGTTTACCATGTTTTCATAGAAAAGAAAAGGTAGTTATAGTAAAATAATAAGATGCCAGGGGCAAAAGGTCTAAGCCCACATGAGCTTGCTCACAAGTGGGTAAAAGAATGTTTTTTAACGGAGGTATGACAGCATGAAAACAAGAGAAGAAGCATTGGAATACGGATTGTCTTTTCCAAATACTTACATGGAAATGCCCTTCCATGATCCCAACTGGCAGCTGGTACGTGTGAAGGGCAGTAAAAAGGCTTTTCTGTGGACTTATGAAAAGGACGGCTTCCTGCATCTGAATGTGAAAACAGATCCTGCCTGGCGGGATTTCTGGCGCAGCACCTTTTCTTCCGTCATTCCGGGATATCATCTGAACAAAGAGCACTGGAACACCATTATTTTAGATGGTTCGATCCCCGATGAGGACATCCGGCGCATGATCGCGGAAAGCTATGATCTCGTCACCGACAGTCCCACGAAGCGGATCTACGAAGCAGTGAAAAAGATTCCGAAAGGCTGTGTTGCCACCTACGGTCAGGTCGCTGCCATGGCAGGAGAACCGAAGATGGCCCGGGCCGTTGGTAATGCCCTGCACAAGAATCCGGATCCCGATCATATCCCCTGCTACCGCGTGGTCAATTCCAAGGGAGAACTCTCCGGTGCCTTTGCCTTCGGCGGTGCCGATGAGCAGGCCAACCGCCTCCGGGCCGACGGCATTGAAGTTGTCGATAATAAAGTAGATCTGGACAAATACGGCTTTACGCCTGCTTCTCAAATTTGACGTTGACAATGCAGATACCGATACATACCAGGATCAGGGCAAGCAAAGCATTCCATCCCAGCTCTGCGGAGCCCTCGCCCAGCCACCAGGCCGACAGGAGAACACCGAATACCGGGTTCGTGAATCCAAAGATCGCTACTTTGGATACCGGATTGTGTTTTAACAGAATTCCCCACAGAGAGTAGGCCACAGCAGAAATACATGCCAGATAAAACAGCATTAACAGCGCGCCTGCGGATACATGGGTGATCCGGCCGCCCAGGCCGAATCCCAAAAGCACCATAACGATACCGCCGAGAATGAACTGGTAACCACTGAGCATGACCGGGTTATCCTTTTTGGAATATTTCTTCATCAGGCAGGAGGATACTGCGTAGGACAGAGCACACAGGAACAGGCTGCCGTCTCCCATGAGACTCAGATCCATATCGATCTTCTGACCGTTCATGCTGACTACAATAACACCGGCAAAACCAATGATACATCCCAATACTTTCTTCAGATTCAGCTTTTCCTGCCGGAAGATCAACGCAGATACCAGGATCACAAAAAAGGTGTTGGAACCGTTGATAATAGATGCCTTGACACCGCTGTTATGCGCCAGTCCGATATAGAAAAAGATATATTGCAGGATGGTCTGGAAAATCGCCAGCTTTGCAATACTGGGGGCAGATGCTTTCGTGGGGATCAGTACCTTCCTCTGCAGCAGGCTGCCGATCAGCACCGTGAGGATCCCGGCCAGTACGAAACGCATTCCGGCAAACAATACCTGTGTCCAGGTCTCCCCGGAAGGGATCTGAAAAAACGCATATCCCAGCTTGATGCAGGGAGATGCACTTCCCCACAGAAAAGTACATACCAGCGCCAGGGCACAGACTACCCAGGTTTTCTGCAGGCTTTCTGTCTTTTTCATTTTTCCGTTATCTATATTCATGTTAACTTCTGTCATTTTTGAACACTCCTTACATTTTTTATCGCACAATCTTCGCTATTATACTATAAGGTGTCATTTTTCGCCAGTCTTCGCGGTATTTTTCTCATGGTAACAGTTTAATACTCCACCTCATAAAATTGCAGATTTTGTCATAACATGGTAAAATATTGATAAAAATATATCATTTATATTAACGATTCAGATCACAAAAAAGGAGAAGTGAACCATGGAATTAGTATACACCAATGATTCCTGTACGGGCTGCAATAAATGTGTGCGGTCCTGCCCCGTACTCACTGCCAATATTGCGACCGAAGCCGGTAAGGTAATGGTAGACAGTGACAAATGTATTGCCTGCGGGGCCTGTTTTGATGCCTGTCCTCATCAGGCAAGAGATTTCTATGATGATACGGAAAAGTTTTTTGCGGATCTCGCTGCCGGGAAAAAGATCTCTGTGATCCTGGCTCCTGCGTTTCTCGCAAACTACCCGGGAGAATATCAGAAAGTCTTAGGCTATCTGAAGAAAAAAGGTGTGAACCACATCTGCAGCGTATCTTTCGGTGCGGATATCACCACCTGGGGATACCTAAAATACATTACGGAACATAATTTCACCGGCGGGATTTCCCAGCCCTGTCCTGCTGTTGTAACTTACGTGGAGAAATACATTCCGGAACTGATTCCCCGGATGGTTCCTGTACACAGCCCTATGATGTGCACCGCCATCTACATGAAGAAATACATGAATGTCACGGACGAGATTGCTTTCATCAGTCCCTGTATTGCAAAAAAACTTGAGATCACCGATCCCAATTGCGCCGGCTATGTATCCTATAATGTGACCTTTGAAAAACTAATGAAAAAGATCGGCAATGAATACAATTCCTGCGCGCCCTACACAGATGAACTGGAATACGGTCTCGGTTCCCTCTATCCCATGCCCGGCGGCTTAAGAGAAAATGTAGAGCATTTTCTGGGCAAGGAACAGATCGTCCGTCAGGTGGAAGGGGAGCACGAAGCCTACCACTATCTCCGGGAATATGCCGGACGGATCAAACAGCACAAGCCGGAACCTTTCATGGTAGATATTCTGAACTGCTCCAAGGGCTGTATCTACGGCACTGCCACCGATCCGGAGCGCAACACGGATGATGTCATGCTGACGCTGGCTAAAATGCGTAACTCCAAGCTGGAACAGAGCTCCGGCAAAAAGCCCTTCGGAAAAAAGAGTAAGAGTCCCTGGGCCGCAGACGAAACACCGGATCAGCGGCTGAAGAATCTCATGACTGCCTTTTCCGGTCTGAAGCTGGAGGATTTCATCCGCCACTATACCAACAAGGCGGTAACCATCAAGGAGCCTTCCGAACAGCAGATCAAGGACATCTTTGACGGCATGAACAAGACCACCCACGAAGAGCAGCACCGTGACTGTGAATCCTGTGGTTATTCCACCTGTAAAAACATGGTCCGCGCGATTTACAATAACGTAAATGTCAAGGAAAACTGCGTTCATTATGTCCGCAGTCTTGCAGAAGAAGAGACCCGGACCATCGCTCATCTGCGGGAACAGGAAAAGGCGGAGCAGGAGATCCATCAGCAGAAGCTGGCTGATATTACGGAGCGTTTTGTAACCCTCAGTGATAATATCAGCGAACTGAATACCGCCAATGAAGCCTCTGCCAATGAAGCCACCGCTCTGGCACAGCACATTCAGTCCATTTCCAATCTGTGCAATGAACTGAATGAGTCTCTGGGTACGATCTCCGACTTCATCAGTGTCTACAAACAGAGCAATGCGGATATTTCCTCCATTGCAGGCCAGACCAACCTTCTGTCATTGAATGCCTCCATCGAGGCTGCCCGTGCCGGAGAACACGGCCGCGGATTTGCTGTCGTGGCAGAAGAGATCAGACAGTTGTCCGATTCCACCAAGACCCTGCTGTCCCAGAACAGTGAAAAAGCAGAAGCAATCCTGCCCAAGGTAGCGGGAAGCATGACTTCCATTGAGGAACTGGTGAACCGCATGAACGAGATGACGGAAAAGGTAGCAACGATTGCTGCCAATACCGAAGAGATTTCCTCCCAGACCACTTTTGTCCAGGAGATGACCGGTGCTTTACGGGACGATGTAAAAGCACTGTAATATTTTTAGCGGACACGCAAAAGCCTTCGGCAGAGTTTCTGTCGAAGGCTTTTATGTTATTACTCACATATTGTTATTTTTTCTTCTCGATCTGGGAACGGATATCGTCCTCCAGAATATGTTCCACATCTTTTGCTTCTCTGCGGATGTTTTGCAGATTGTTGCGAATCTCCTGCTCTTCCTTCGCGATCTCGGGATGTTCTTCTTTTTCTTCCTTAATGAACATGCACAGGAAGCTGATCAGTAATATGACACAGGAGATCCAGATGGTCCTCGCTCCTATGTAGCCGATCATATGTCCTCCCAGCGCCGCACCAATGGCAAACAGGAAAATGATTCCAAAATAGTTGCCGGACTTTCGTAAAATCTTTTTGTCCTTCGTCTTCCCATAGGCGCACAGGGATTCCATGCCGCTGCGCAGATTACCGATACACATGGTACTTGCAAAAGCGTAGCCATTCACCTTGCGGAAGGCCTGTACCTGCATGGCACATGCAAAAGATACCATGGCATTGGCCAGCAGATCCATCTCATTCGGGAAAAATCCCACTGCAAACAACAACAGAATCTCTATGGCCAGCACCAGTTGCCGCCAGTGGATCCTCTGAGCTTTCTGATATCGCATATGGATACCTTCCGCCATTGCCACTCCCAGAGCGAAGAACAGTAACGGGGAAAAATACCGAAGTGCCGTTGCCCAGTTTCTGTCCACCACATTCTGGGCAAGCAATACGATATTACCGGTCTGGGCATTGGCGAATACCTTTCCACGGTACATATAAGTATAGGCATCCTGTAATCCGCCGGAGACCGACAGGATTCCGGCGATCAGAAACGATTCTGACATCTGTCCATGTATTTTACGCTGCATAGCAATTCTCATTCCTTTCAGTAACCTGCAGGTTCTGTATCCGATACATCATTACCTTCCTACAGGCATCTCCTGATTACAGTACAGGCAACGATATCTTCCGGAAGGTGACAGTTCAAATATGTGGTCACAGTTCGTCTCTATACTGGTAATGCAACGGGGATTTTTACATTTTATCACATTTACCAGTCTTTGTGGAGGAACCGGATGATACTTTTTTGCGACTTTTCCGTCCCGGATCACGATCAGTGTGATCTGACTGTCCAGATATCCCAGAATATCCAACCGTTCCGGCAGCGTCTCTCCTTCTATCTTGATCAGATCCTTGCAACCGTATTTCCGGCTTTTTACCGATTGCAACAGGGCTACGGACTGGGTCTTGGACTCCAGTTCCAGCAGTCTGTAAATGTCCATTCCCTTCCCTGCGGGAATGTGATCGATCACCACACCATTCTGAATGGATTCTACGTTTAACATAAAAACACCTTCTTTCCCGTCACAGGATCCGTAAGGTCTAACAGACTTAAGATCAATGCCATACGGATAAATTTACCGTTCAATACCTGCTGAAAATATGCGGCCCTCGGATCTGCGTCTACTTCCGGCGCGATCTCGTCCACTCTGGGCAGAGGATGAAGGACCGGCATGTCCGCTTTCGCCAGATTCAGTTTCTCCTGATCCAGAATGTAGATGTCTTTCAACCGGATATAATCTTCTTCATTAAAAAAACGTTCTTTTTGAACTCTGGTCATATAGAGTACGTCCAGCTCCGGCAGTGTCTCCTCCAGGCTGGATACCTCATGGTAGGGGGCATTTGCCGGCTTCAGGGTATCCTCCACCAGATAATCCGGAACCTTCAGTTCTTCCGGGGAAATAAAATAGAATTCATTGCCCGGATAGCGTACCAGGCTGTTCACCAGAGAGTGTACGGTTCTGCCGAATTTCAGGTCACCGCAGAAGCCGATCTTCAGATGATCCAGATGTCCTTTGCGCTGTCTTATGGTCAGCAGATCGATCATGGTCTGGGTCGGGTGATTATGTCCGCCGTCCCCCGCATTGATCACCGGAATCCCGGAATACATGGAAGCCCGGAGCGGTGCTCCCTCTTTTGGGTGCCGCATGGCAATGATGTCCGCATAGCAGCTGACCACCCGTGCGGTATCTGCCACAGTCTCACCTTTCGTGGCACTACACTGTTCCGCACCGGAGAATCCCAGTGTTCTGCCGCCGAGGTTCAGCATTGCCGTCTCAAAAGATAATCTGGTACGGGTGCTGGGCTCGTAAAATAAAGTTGCCAGTATTTTTCCGTCTGCACAATGAGCATATGCAACGGGATCGGCAGCAATCCGGTCCGCCAGGTCTAAGATCTCCTGCGTTTCCGCTACCGACAGGTCCAGTGAATCAATCAAATGTCGCATAACCTTTTCTCCTCTGTTTACTTTTTTTCAACCGCGTATTATACTATATCCGGACAGATACTAAAAATATATAGTTTATATGTGAGGCATATCATTTTTATATGGATATCAGTTTTGAATATTACAAGATTTTTTATTATGTCGCAAAATACGAAAATATCACCAAGGCTGCCATGGTCTTAAAAAGCAGCCAGCCCAATATCACACGGATCATCCATATTCTGGAGGATCAGCTGGACTGTCGTCTATTTCTCCGGGAACCCCGGGGACTGAAGCTGACCGAAGAGGGAAAACGGCTCTATGCCCATGTGGCCATCGCCTGCCAGCATCTGTTGGATGCAGAAGCTGAACTGTGCCGGGATAAAAACGTGTGCAGCGGCACCATTGAGCTGGGTGTCACCGAGACCGCCCTGCATCTATTCCTGTTGCAGAATCTCCATGATTTTCAGAACAGCTATCCAGAGATCAAAATACGCATCCAGAACAATACCACTCCGGAGATCCTGAAATCTCTGCAGAACGGCCGGCTGGATCTGGCTGTTGTGACGACTCCGTTTGAGCTTCATGATACTCTGGCCTGCGAAGATCTGATGAGTTTCCGGGAGGTTCCCGCCGGCGGCCCCGACTATGCGGCCTTGTCTGATCGTCCCATGACACTGAAGGAATTCCGGCTCCATTCCATCATCGGTCTGGGTTATGGAACCGCCAGTTATGAATATTACCGGAAAGTATTTATCGGACAGCACCTGGATTACGAACCCGCCATGGAAGTAGCTACCGCTGATCTGGTCATCCCTCTGCTCCAGAACAACCTGGGGGTCGGCTTTGTGCCGGAACCTCTGGCTGCTCCTTTTTTTGAAAACGGCAGTCTCGTTCCGCTGTCCTTAAGCATCCCGCTACCGTCCCGTGAAGTAAAAATGCTATGGGACAAGAACCGTAGCCAGAGCCGTGCCACCGCTACTTTCTGCAGCTATCTGCGGGGACGTTGCCAGCGTAACCTGCCGATCCTGGATCCTGAAAATGAGTCTGTTGCCGACAACTAAATCATATTTCAGGAGGATAAAAATTTGAAAAATCCATTTAAAAACTTTACAAAAAAGGAATGGACCCTGTGGATCACATTCCTTTTCATTGTCATAATATCGAATCTGCTGACCACTGATTTTGACCCGTTAACTTTGCTGGCTGCGCTGGTAGGCGTCACTTCCCTGATCTTTGCCGCCAAGGGAAATGTGTGGGCGCAGATCCTGATGATCGTATTCAGCATCCTGTACGGCATTATTTCCTACCGGTTCCGCTATTGGGGCGAAATGATCACTTATCTGGGCATGACACTTCCCATGGCGGTGTGGTCCACGATCACCTGGCTGCGGCATCCTTCCGAGGGCAACGACGCGGAAGTGGAGATCCGGATTCTGCATCGTACCCAGGCTCTGTTGGTGACGATCAGCTGTTGCATAGTCACTTTTGTGTTCTATCTGATACTGAAGGCTCTGAATACGCCCAACATTGTATTCAGTACCGTTTCCATCGTCACCAGTTTCCTGGCTGCGGCCCTGACCATGCTGCGATCTTCGTATTATGCGCTGGGGTATGCTGCCAATGATATTGTACTCATTGTCCTGTGGACACTGGCCTCCCTGGAGAACCCTGCATACATTCCTGTTGTGGTAAATTTCACCATTTTCTTTTTCAATGATATGTATGGATTTATCAGCTGGCGGCGCAGGGAGATCCTGATGGATCTGTAAAGACACTGATTTAATCATAAAGCACGGTTTTATCCAGAAGTTCCGTTTTTAACACAATATAAGGTGTGGAAGGTTTCCCTGCCCCCTCCTTTTGTCCGGTGATATCCGGTCCTAAGAGGCTGGTGCTGACATGAATGGCATCGTCCGTCAGATACAGGGCATCCACAGCAATGCTGTACCCCCCGGTCTTCTGCCCGCCGTAACCGATACTGATATAAAGGTTCTGATTATCACTGTAGGTCAGCTGAAATGGCTCCGTTCCTTTTTCAGCGATCACAGTTTTTAATTCCTCCGGGATTTTTTCTTCACTGAGTACCGTGAAATCCAGATCCCGGAGTTTCACATTCTCTTTCGAAAGCAGACTGCAGCCTGTGAGCAGCAATGCCCCCAGAGCTGCGGTCATTATGATTTTCCACTGTCTCCATTTTATTTTCATCCGTCATCCACCGTTAAGACTTCCTTATTGCATATTTATGTGAAAAAAGCAGAAATATACTCACTGTTCTGCACCTATCTCATTAATTTTCATCCTTTTCTCCCGTGAAAATGTGCGTTATAATAGGTGATGTGCGTCAAAAGGCGCCTTACAGAAAGATGAGGGAATCATAATTATGAATGATAAATTCAGCAGGAAAGTCTTCTGCGACGGTATCCGGGACGGCTTTCCCATTGCTCTGGGATATTTTGCAGTATCATTTTCACTGGGAATTGCCGCAAGACATGCAGGCTTTACTCCCATGCAGGGTTTTCTGGCAAGCCTGTTAAATAATGCTTCCGCCGGAGAATATGCGGCATTTACCCTGATTGCGGCACAGGCCACATACCTGGAAGTGGCGATCATCACGCTGATTGCCAATGCGCGTTATCTGCTCATGAGTTGTGCACTGGCCCAGAAATTTTCTCCCGGCACCCCCTTTTTCCACCGTCTGATCATCGCTTACGATGTCACGGATGAATTGTTCGGTATTACCATTGCCCGACCCGGTATCCTGAATCCGTATTATACCTACGGTGCGATTCTGTTGGCTGCGCCCGCCTGGGCCGGAGGAACCGCCTGCGGTATCATCGCCGGCAACGCTTTGCCGCTGAGGGCTGTCAGCGCTCTGAGTGTTGCATTATACGGAATGTTCTTAGCCATTATCATTCCACCTGCCAGAAAGAGCAAGATCGTGGCAGCTCTGGTAGCAATCAGCTTTGCACTGAGCTTTGTCTGCAACTATCTGCCCGGAATCTCTTCCCTGTCGGAAGGTACGAGGACCATCCTGCTGACCGTAATCATCTCTGGCGCTGCAGCGCTCCTGTTCCCGGTGAAGCAGGATGCAGAGGAAGCCGTGTCCACGGAAAACAACGATCCCGTACAGAAAGGAGACCACGTAAATGAATAATTATATCTACATTGCCGTTATGGCTGCCGTCTCCTATACGATCCGTGTCTTACCCCTGACACTGATCCGCAAACCCATCAAGAACCGGTTTATTCAGTCCTTTTTATACTATGTACCTTACGTGACACTGGCTGTCATGACCTTCCCGGCCATCATCCACGCTACCCAGACCCCCATTTCCGGACTGGTGGCACTCATTGCCGGTATCATCGCCGCATGGCTCGGCGCCGGACTGTTCCCGGTATCCGTGATCTGCTGTGTACTGGTGTTTTTAATTGAGTTGTTTGTATAATGTCTTGTAATAAAACACGCCATTGAGAAAGATTTCTTCCCGATGGCGTATTTTTGTGGTTGGGCTTCTTCACAGAAGTTTTTACAAATCGTATTTTTTTAACATTTCCTGTACGAATTTCGGATCCTGCAAACGGGTGACCTGATTCCCCTCCCCTGCAGCATCCTTTGCATTCTCCTCTCCTATGTGAGAGGTTCGTCGCCTCCCATATTTACCTTTTATCAGAATGGGATAAGCGACCGAATGGTCCTGAAATTATTGCGCACTTTTTATTACATTTTTATCTTTGATAGATAATAATATGGTATAATATGAGTGCGCAATCGGTTGTGCAATTATGTTTTACGGGAGGATTACTTATGCAACATTTTAACAAGCATTCACGTACACGGCTGTTGGCTCTATGTCTCAGTGCGGGACTGGTCATGGGCGGGCTGTCCGGATGCGGCAGTCAGAATCTGGAAATCGCAGATACCGTGGCAGAATCCACGGTTTCCGCTGCTGCAGATGCCACAGCTGTCACTACATTTTCCCTGCCGGAAGGTCCGGAGGAATCTACCATTTATGTGGAGCCGGTGGAAGGCATTTCCGATGATTTTTACCGTGGTATGGACGTATCCGCAGTATTGGCTCTGGAGAACAGCGGCGTGAAATATTATAACTTTGACGGGGAAGAACAGGATGTATTTATGACGCTGGCGCAGGCCGGTGTGAATTATATCCGTCTCCGGGTCTGGAACGATCCTTATGACGAGAACGGTAACGGTTACGGCGGCGGCAACAACGACGTGACGACCGCCATCACTCTGGGCCAGCGTGCCACACAGTATGGTATGAAGGTATGCATCGATTTTCATTATTCCGATTTCTGGGCGGATCCCAAGAAGCAGTTCGTTCCCAAGGCCTGGGAGGATATGGATATCGACGAAAAATCCGACGCTCTCTATAATTTCACTCTGGAAAGCCTGACACAGATTCTGGATGCCGGTGTGGATGTCGGCATGGTGCAGGTCGGTAATGAAATTAACAACGGCATGTGCGGCGAAACAGATGCATCAAACGTTCGAAAGCTGTTGGCCTCCGGCAGTAAAGCCGTCCGGGAAGCTGCCACTGTCTCCGGAAAAAATATTCTGGTGGCTGTACATTACACCAACATCGATGACATGAAAAAACTGGATACGCTGCTGACCGGTCTGCAGGTAAAGGAAATCGATTATGATATCGTAGGTCTTTCCTTCTATCCCTATTGGCACGGCACGATGGAAGATCTGAAAAATGCCATTACCCATATCCGTGATACTTATGGTAAAAGGGTATATGTAGCGGAAAATGCTTATTGTTATACTTCCGAAGACGGCGATGGCTCTGTCAACAGCATCAAAGGAACCGATGACCTCGCGGAAGGCTATTCCGCCAGCGTGCAGGGGCAGGCCAATGAAGTGCGGGATGTCTTCGCAGCGGCCAGTGAAGCCGGTGCCGAAGGTGTATTTTACTGGGAAGGCACCTGGATTCCGGTCGGTCCCGCAGATGCTGACAATTCCTCCATCTGGGAAAAATACGGCAGCGGCTGGGCCAGCATTTATGCCGGCAGTTATGATCCGAAAGATGCCGGACAGTATTACGGCGGAAGTTCCTGGGATAATCAGGCCATGTTTGATTTTACCGGACATCCTCTGGCTTCTCTGAATGTGTTCAAGTATCTGAAATACGGAGCCACCGCTCCTCTGGCAGTCGATGCCATTCCCGAGGTAGCGGTATCCTGTAATATCGGTGCAGAAGTCAAGCTTCCGGAAACTGTAAGCGTCATTTATAATGATCGTTCCGAAGAACAGGTTCCCGTTACCTGGAATGCTGATGATGTGGCTGCTGTCGATACGGAAAACGGCGGGAAATTCACAGTTACCGGGTCTCTGGATGATGGTACGGAAGTTACCGCCACTGTTACGGTCGAGCGGATCAATTATGTGAAGAATCCCGGCTTTGAGGATGCCGATACCTCCATGTGGACGGTGACCTATACCGGCGAAACGAATCCTACCGACTATCAGGTCAAAGCTGCCGATGCCCACAGTGGTGAGGTTGCTTTCCACTTCTGGTCCGGTACTTCCGATATGGACTTCTCCATTGAGCAGAGCTTCACCGATCTGGAATCCGGTACTTACGAATTGTCCGCTTTCTCACAGGGCGGTGATCTGTCGGCGGATGCTTCCATGGAACTGTACGCCGTCGTAGACGGCAAGGAACTGACGGCACCCTTTCTGCTCACCACCTACGCTGACTGGCAGAATCCCACCGTCTCCGGCATCAAAGTCACCGACGGCACATTGACTATTGGAGTAAGATATCATTGTAATAAAAACAGCTGGGGAACCCTGGATGATGTGACACTGAATCGGGTTGGAGATTAAGAGATTGAATGGAAAGTTACGCGAGCAATGAGCCGCGCATAGGCAAAATAAGAACCGTGACCGGGAGCTTGCTCACAAGTCACGGTTTTTACTTTTGCCGTGATGCGGCTCATTGCGGACGGCAGTTACAACCCAGCCGAACTTCCAGAGCGGTATACGCCTCTCTGGGCGTTTTTTGTGGATTCCTCTAATAACTGTAAAAATTCGAAAAATGGTGGACTTTTGACACTAAGAATAAAAAAATTCCACCATCAGAATCGCAAATAAATTATATTAG
>JBNMJR010000019.1:0-21095 GCA_050873925.1 Acetatifactor sp. | reverse complement strand
GCACAGGGCTATAGAGCCGTACACATTTTAGTGGCAAAAGATAACGTAAAAGCCCTGCGCTCTTATGAAAAATTGCATTTTACCACGGCAGGGGAATGTGATCTTTTCGGACATTCCTACTGGTGCTATGAGAAGGAGTTGAAATAATCTATGGTAACGATCGATTTGATCACGGGATTTCTGGGATCCGGGAAGACCACTTTTTTGAAAAAATATGCAGAGTACCTGATGGATCAGGGACTGCATATCGGGATTCTGGAAAATGATTTCGGTGCCATCAACGTAGATATGCTGATGCTCCATGAACTCAGAGGGGATCAGTGTGAACTGGAGATGATCGCCGGAGGGTGTGATGCGGAGAGCCACAGGAGACGTTTTCGTACGAAGCTGATCTCCATGCGGATGTGCGGTTACGACAGAGTGCTGGTGGAACCGTCGGGAATCTATGATGTGGATGAATTTTTTGATGTACTGCGGGAGGATCCGTTGGACCAGTGGTACGAAATCGGCAATGTCATCGCCATACTGGATGCGAGACTGGAGAAAAATCTTTCGGAGCAGGCGGACTATCTGCTGGCATCGGAAGTTGCCAATGCCGGAAAAGTTATCTTAAGCCATGCGGATGCCGCCACAAAGGAACAGTGTGAGGACACCGTGGCACATCTGAACCGGGCACTGGAACAGATCCACTGCGACAGACGCATCGACCCGGGGAAGGATATTTTACAGAAAAATCTGACGGAGTTGACGGAAGACGACCTGAAAGAGGTATCCCAATGCGGTTATCTCCTGGAAAGTTATCGTAAGATGGATTTGGAAGATGATCAGACTTTTGACTCCCTGTTTTTCATGGAGGAGAAGATCACACCGGAGGCCCTGGAACGGGCGGTTCCCAGACTGTTTTCAGACAAGTCCTGCGGAGAAGTATTCCGTATTAAGGGTTTTGTGAAAAATAAGGACGGACAATGGATGGAGTTAAACGCAACTCATGACAGCAGAACATTAGAACCCACCTGGGTGGGACAGGAGGTGCTGATCGTCATCGGGGAGCATTTACAGGAAGATAAAATCAGAGAAATTCTGAAGGAGGAAGAGACATGTCAGTCTTAAGTCAGTTAAACAGTGTACCGATGTACCTGATCTGTGGAGGAATCATTGCATTCGTAGCGGTGGTATGCGTGATTTTTCTGGTGAGGGCATACCGCGCCGGGCAGGCACTCGGTATGGATACCACGAAAATGAAGCGAACCATCATCTCCAGCGCGACCTTTTCCCTGTTGCCCAGTGTGGGGATTCTGTTAGGAGTCATTGCTCTGTCGGGAAGTCTGGGAACACCCTGGCCGTGGCTTCGACTGTCCGTGATCGGTGCCCTGCATTATGAGACCCAGGTGGCGCAGGCGGCAGCGGAGCAGGTGGGAATGACCACCTTGTCAGCAGCGGAAATGACGCCGCAGGCATTTTCCACCATAGCCTTACTTATGAGTATCTGTATTATCTGGGGTATGACATTATCTATTTTCCTGAATAAAAAATATACGCAGAAGCTGACGGCGGATAAAAAATCCGATAAACCGGGCTTCGGGGATATGGCAATGACCGCCATGTTCATCGGACTGGTCAGCACCTACATCGGAAGATATCTCGGCGGTTTCGTATCGGAGAACGGACTGTTTACATTGAACGGAGATTACATTCCACTGGTGGTAATGGCGGTATCTGCACTGGTGATGGCAGGTTTTGTATACCTGATTGAGAAAAAAGGAAAAGCCTGGGTGGACAGCTTTTCCATCGCCGGAAGCATGATCATCGGTATGACGGCAGCAGTGCTGGTGGGATTATTGTAGGAAATGGCAGGAATCGGAGCGTGAAAATTCGCACCGGGTATCGGATGGTAATTCCGGATACAGAAGGGAAAAAATATGGAAACAAATCATGAAAATACAGGGAATACAAAAGTAAAGACACAACCGTCTGCGCAGGAACAGAACGCCTGGCAGGCATATACGAAGAAGACACATATCATTGGACGGACCGTCAGCATCATTACATTGGTGATGTTAGTGGGAGCGCCGTTTCTCATCGGTAAGATCCTGGGAGCATATCCTGATCTGGGGGCTGTCGGCAAGGGGTTCCTCTCCGTGGGAATCGTATGGCTGGTCAGCAGTATCGCGGAGTTCCTGATCTATACGCCGATGCTGGGAGCCGGAGGCGGATATCTGGCATTTATCACCGGTAATCTGATCAATATGAAGATCCCCTGTGCCGTCAATGCCAGAGATATGGTGGGCGCGAAGACCGGAACCCCGGAAAACGAGATCATCTCCACCATCTCCATCGCCACATCTTCCCTGGTGACGATTTTGGTACTGGCACTGGGTGTGTTATTGATGGTGCCGCTGCAGCCCGTGTTGCAGAGTGAAGTATTGCAGCCGGCTTTTGAAAATGTGGTTCCGGCGCTGTTCGGTGCCATGGCGTACAAATATTACCGGAAAAATATGAAGATCGCTGCACTGCCGCTGATCCTCATGAGCCTGTTGTTCATCCTGGTACCGTCTCTGATCGGATCTACCAGTTTCATGATCGTTCCTTCCGGTGCGATTGCCATCGGTGTGGCATATGTGATGTTCCGGAAAAAGAATGCGCAGAAAACGACAGAAGAGTAATTAAGAAAAGAGGACAGATATGAAATACATAGGCTTGCTACTTCTTGCAGTGTTAGCTGTGATCGTATTGTTACTGTTGATTGCGGTGATCCGTACCTTATTGATGCCGTCGAAAACTTCCACCTATGTGGCAGACGAACCGGAAGAGGAGTCTCTTGCACTGGCACAGAAGCTTTCGAAAATGATTCAGTACGACACCACCTCTCATGCCAATGTGGCAGAGGTGGAGAAATTCTTAGGCTTTCATAAGGTGTTGGAAGAACTGTTCCCTCTGGTGCATGAGAAGCTGGAGAAGACAGAAATTGACGGCAACCTGTTATTTTACTGGAAAGGAAAAAGCTCTGAGAAGCCGATCCTGCTTATGAGCCATCAGGATGTGGTGCCGGCGGAAGGTGAGTGGGTTCATGCACCTTTTTCCGGAGATATTGCGGATGGTAAAGTATGGGGCAGAGGTGCTTCCGATACCAAGTGCTCCGTGATGGCATTTTTCCAGGCAGTGGAAGAACTGCTGGCGGAAGGTTTCGTTCCGCCCACCGATGTCTATCTGGCAAGCTCCTGCACGGAAGAGTGGGGCGGTGACGGTGCTCCTAAGATTGTGGCAGAGCTGAAGCGCAGAGGGATCGAACTGTTCCTGGTATGCGATGAGGGCGGCGGAATTATCACCGAACCTATCGGTGGCATTCATGGTAATTTTGCCATGGTGGGCGTATTTGAAAAAGGCAAGGCCGATGTGAAATTTACCGCAAGGAGCAACGGAGGTCATGCCAGCGCACCGACGAAAGAAACGCCCATTGCCAGATTATCCGCTTTTGTCAATGAGGTGGAGACCCATTCCCCGTTCCAGAAAAAGATGTTGCCGGAAGTATCGGCAATGTTCACCAGACTGGCACCTTATGCCGGATTTGGAATGAAGCTGGTATTCGGTAATCTGTGGCTTTTCAGACCGCTGTTAAAAGCAGTCCTTCCTTCTATCAGTGCCCAGGCGGGAGCAATGCTGAAGACGACGATCGCTTTCACGGTACAGAAAGGGGCAGATGCTTATAATGTGTTGCCGCAGGAGGCTTACGTGGGCGCCAATATGCGTTTTATTCCTCATCAGGGAGAGAAAGAGAGCCTGGAGATCATCAAAAAAGTGGCAGACAAATACGGTCTGGAGACCGAAGTGCTGCATGCCAATGATTATACGCCGCCTGTGGATATTCATGGGGAAGCATTTCACCTGGTGGAGCAGACCATCGCAGATACTTTCCCGGGACTGCCTTCCAGCCCTTATGTTATGACGGGCGCGACCGATGCGCAGTTCTATCAGTCCATCTGTAAGAGTTGTATCCGTTTTGCACCGGTAGTCTACGGACCGGAGCAGATGAAGGGCATGCACGGACTGAATGAGAATATTGAGTATAACTGTCTGCCCGGAGCAGTCCGTTTTTACAAGAATCTGATCCGTGCGGAAAAATAAGGAGTAACACTTATGAATACCATGACGACTTATTCCGGCAGAAAATTCGATCCCATGCAGATGACACCGGGGGATGTGTATATCGAGGATATTGCGCATGCGCTGAGCTTACTGTGCCGGGGCGGAGGACAGCTGACCTATTTTTATTCGGTGGGGCAGCATTCGCTCAACTGTGCCGCGGAAGCGAAAGCCAGAGGGTGGTCCGAGAGGCAGCAGCTGGCCTGTCTGCTCCATGATGCCAGTGAGGGATATATTTCCGATATCATCCGGCCGGTGAAGATCTATCTGACCAATTATCTGGAGATTGAAAGTAAGATTATGGGAACGATTCTCACACATTTCGGTCTGGATGACCTGACGGAAGAGGAGAACCGCCGCTGGAAACAGATCGATGATGAGATCCTGGAGCTGGAACTGAAGACACTGCTTCACGGAGAAGAGAGCAGAGTGGTGCCGCAGCTTTTTTCCGTACCGGATCTGGCGGAGCATACGCCCGGAGAAATCGAAGCCCGGTTCCTGCAGGAAGCAAAGCGACTGGGGGTGTACGACAGTGATCGTTGAGAAAAAGCCGGAACGCAGTTATTCTACGACAGTAATGTACATTCTGGCATATTTGGACCGCTATGGCTATCCGATGTTGATTCTGATAGCGGGAGGATTGGCGGACATCTACCGGGGCAGAATTACGATGCTGTTTGTACTGGCAATAGGAATATTATTGGATGGCATTTATAATCTGGTGGGCTATTTGTGCCGGTGGAAACATATTTATCTCTGCTATCAGAGTATGTGCCACACGAAGATGACACCTACACGGATCGAGTGGGACCGAATGGCGAAAAAAGATGCTTACGGAGTGCCTGTTGTCATGATTATTATGGGGATCGTGGGGATATTGGTGAGTATTTTTCTCAAGTAATGGGAATAAATACAGAATATGTGAAAAAAGTTGTGGAAAAGTCTGACAAGTGTGCTATAATAAATGTAAGTGCTTACATGAACTTGTATCATAAATATAAATCAATGACATATGTTCCGGGAAGGCATGGTATATTTTAGAAGGACAGATCGTCAGATCGGAAAGGGAGGTTCTTTATGGGATTTTTAACAGGAAAGACAGCTATCATCACCGGCGGAGGAAGAGCCGTATTGAGTAACGGAGAGTGCGGATCCATCGGTTACGGTATTGCCACCGCTTATGCAAAAGAAGGTGCCAATCTGGTACTGACCGGACGTAATGTACAGAAGCTGATCGATGCGAAGGAAGAGCTGGAGAAAAAGTATGGTATCAAGGTGCTTCCCGTACAGGCAGATGTCAGTGCAGGTGCAGACAATGAAGCAATCGTACAGAATGTGGTAAAGCAGGCAATCGATACTTTCGGCAGAATTGATGTCCTGATCAACAATGCACAGGCTTCCGCTTCCGGAGTAACCATCGCAGATCATACTACCGAGCAGTTTGACCTGGCCGTATATTCCGGTCTGTATGCCGCTTTCTACTATATGAAAGCCTGCTATCCTTACCTGAAGGAAACCAAAGGTTCCGTTGTGAACTTTGCATCCGGCGCAGGTCTCTTCGGTAACTTTGGACAGTGTGCCTATGCAGCAGCCAAGGAAGGTATCCGTGGACTGACCAGAGTCGCAGCTACCGAGTGGGGCCCCGACGGCATCAATGTCAATGTGGTATGTCCTCTGGCATGGACCGCACAGCTGGAGAAATTCGAGCAGGCTTATCCCGATGCTTTCAAGGCAAATGTCAAGATGCCTCCCATGGGACATTACGGCGATGTGGAGAAGGAGATCGGCCGCGTCTGCGTACAGCTGGCTTCTCCCGACTTCAAGTATATGAGCGGCGAGACCCTGACACTGGAAGGTGCTATGGGACAGAGACCGTAAGCGGTTGGAAAATAATTTTAATAGTTTAGTAAACCTACCTGTACTGACCAAGTGACAAGGTAGGTTTATTTTTTGGCAAAAAATTTGGGACATTTTCAAATCTTATCTGTTTGGAAACGGAATCCGGACAGAAAAATTCCGGAATACATGCTTGACAATAAAGACCACATGCCGTAGTCTGTAATTAGACCACAGCATGTGGTCTCTCTACTTTTGCAAAAGTAAAACAGAACTATCACAAATAATGTAATCAGGAAAACAGTATTAGGAGGAAACAACATGGCAGAGATTCAGTTAGGTGTGGTCGAGGCACGATATGCGGATATGATCTGGGAGCATGAACCGGTGTCTTCTTCGGAACTGGTAAAGCTGACGGAGGAAGCGTTTCACTGGAAGCGCACCACAGCGCATAATGTGCTGCGCAGATTGTGTGACAAAGGCCTGTTCCGCAATGATAACGGCACGGTGACTTCTCTGATCTCCAGAGACGAGTTCTATGCAATGCAGAGCAGACAGTTTGTGGAGGATACCTTTGAGGGGTCTCTGCCTGCGTTTCTTGCGGCCTTTACGAAGGACCGGACGCTGACCGCGGAGGAAGCGGCAAAGATCCGCAAGATGATCGACGAAGCGGAAGGGGGAGCGCAATGAGCCGTATTTTTTCAACATTGTTTACGATGAGCATCGGTGCGGCATGGCTGATCCTGATCATATTGCTGCTCAGACTTCTGTTAAAACAGGCACCGAAGTGGGTGAATTGTGTGCTGTGGGGATTTGTGGGTCTGCGACTGGCGTGTCCGTTTGTGCCGGAGAGCAGATTCAGCCTGATGCCGGGAGCATTTGGAATGCAGAATCGCTATGGCGGTGCGGCAGATCTGACGTTTGTACAGAATCCGGCCGGTGCCGGGAAGCTGTCCCAGATGGCAGTGGATGGTGCCGGGGCAGCAGGGCTGACCGGAATTCCGACAGGCGCCGGGACAATGACAACAGGCTTCCGGGGAGAATGGATCCAACAACTTCTGACCGTAGGAAGTATTCTCTGGCTGATCGGTGTGATCGTAATGCTTGGGTATGCCGTATACAGTTATCTGCAGGTACGAAGACAGGTGAGTGAGGCAATATGGCTTCGGGAGAACCTCTGGATCTGTGATCGGGTGAAGTCCCCGTTTATTTTGGGACTCTTCCGACCTAAGATCTATCTGTCCTCCGGCATGGAGGAAGCACAGCTTCCCTATGTCATCGCTCATGAACAGGCACATCTTAAGCGAGGCGATCAGTGGTGGAAACCACTCGGCTTTGTGCTCCTTATGATTCACTGGTACAATCCGTTCGTCTGGGTGGCGTACATCCTGTTCTGCCGGGATCTGGAGTTGGCATGCGATGAGAGCGCGGTGAGAGATCTTACGTTGGAAGAACGCAAAAGCTATTCCTATGCACTGCTTTCCTGTAGTATGCAAAGGCGGCTGGTAACCGTATGTCCGCTTGCCTTTGGGGAAGTAGGGGTGAAAAAGAGAGTGAAAGAAATATTGAATTATAAGAAGCCGTCTTTCTGGATCCTGTTGGCGGCAGTCGTGGTATGCGTGATCGTGGCGGTATGTTTTCTGACGGATCCGAAAGACGGAACAACGGTTATTCTGACCAACGAAGCGGGGAATAGTGTAGCCGGTGCGGAGGTTGATAATGCGATAGCTGCCGGGCAGGAGAAGGAATTGATGGCCGCAGAAGAAGCAAAACAACAGGAGGCGCTTTCGGCATTGCAGGCAGAGCAGGAGTCGATTGCCTCGGCGAAAGAACAGCTGGATGCCACGCAGCAGACGGAGCAAAATTCGAGTCAGGCCTGGATCTATCTGGAGAACAGTTCCTATGTTGGTTATTTTGCCGCAAAAGGATATGTGGCATATGCACAGATGGAAATGGACGGTACATCCATTTTCCTGGTATCGGATGGATTCTATCAGGATGGAGACCATACCTATGCAATCTCCTGTGATGTCTACCGTGTGGGAGCGGATGGAGCACCGGAGAAGCTGGGAACCTTAGAGAGCGGCGGAACGGCATATCCGCTCGCTATCGGAGCAGATGGGTTCTATGTGACCTCGGGGCACAGTATCGAAGTGTATACGATCGATACTGCCAGCGGAAAACTGGGACTTATCCGTTCCAACACGGAAGTCTATGACGAGAGCGGCAATGCAACCTATTACCGGCTGGACGATCGGGGACAGACTGTGGAAAGTACCGAAGAGGAGTATATAAAAGAATGGGACCGCTACAGTAAGGTGGCATCTCCCATAGAATTCGCAACGCCGGAGGAAGGAAACTAAATACTCACCTTGTAATTTGTCAGGATGTAATTTATAATATATATGATTATTAAAATTACGAACAAAAGACAACGGGGGGGCGTATGCATAAAAAGAAGGTATTCGCAGGCTGTATGATACGACACGGCGGACTGCTGTTGGCAGAGGCAATTCTTGCACTGGCCGTCAGCGTGATCCTTGTACAGGGGAATAAAATCATTAGCGGCGTGATTGATGAAATGCTGTCAGGCAGGCAAGTCCTGTTTGGCAGCTTTCTGCTGCAATTTTTGATCTACACGGTGGTGGGAACCATAGCGGCTTTCCTACAGAGTGCGGCAGCCAGCCGTTATGCGGTGGCAGTCTGTACGGAGTATAGAGACCTGGTAGGAGAGAAGTTGTACCGCACGGAATATAAATATTTTGATGCGAACTATTCCGCCACGCTGCTCAATAAAGTCATCGGAGACCTGGGGGAGATCGCCGGCTTCTTAGAGACGGTGCTGCCGGATATGATCGCCAGCCTCATCGGTATTTTTACTTATGCGGTCTACATCGGAGAGATGAACCTGGGATTACTGGCAGTTATCCTGATCACCTATCCCCTGATCTTTTGGATTGCAGGAAAACTGGTAAAACGGATCCGTGGATTGCAGGCGAACTTTCGCCAGAAAACGGACGTAATGGCACAGATTGCCCAGGATGCGGTCAGCGGAATTCTGGTACTACGCTCCTTCGGTATCGAAGAGGTCTTCCGCCAAAAGATGCACCGGGCTTCGGTGGAACTGGTGGAGAACGAGGAGAAGCGCACCCAGATCACCAACACCGCCATCGTGGTACGAAAGCTGATCCAGTGGCTACCCAACATTATCAGTGCCGTCTACGCCGTGTGGCTGGTCAGCCGCGGAGCGGTCAGTCTGGGCGGACTGGTAGGATTTATCCTGATTCTGAGCAAGTTCGTGGATGCCTATACCGGGCTGCCCTTTGCCATGGTGGATGCTTCTGCGGGAATGGTCAGTGTGGACCGGGTGGAGAAGATCCTGTTCGCAGAGGAGGAACCCGCCGGAGAGGGATGCGCGGATGCAGAGACTCAGGCGGCAGAGAACGTGATCGCATTCGATCAGGTGGATTTTGCCTACCATGAAAATGTACCGGTATTACAGGGACTTACGTTTTCCGTGAAAAAGGGAGAAAACGTTGCGTTCGTGGGAGAGTCCGGCGGCGGAAAGAGCACGATCTTCCGCATCCTGTGCGGCTTTTATGAAAAGACGGGAGGGGAATACCGGATCTTCGGCAGACCAATCGAGGAATGGAACCGGGAAGCCCTGCGGGAGCAGATCGCACTGGTGTCTCAGAATGTATTTCTGTTCCCTACGACCATCGTGGAGAATATTGCTTACAGCAGACCGGGAGCCACGAGAGAACAGATCGAGGACGCCTGCAAAAAGGCGCAAATCCATGATTTCATACAGACATTGCCCGATGGCTATGAGACGATGGTGGGAGAGCGGGGAGCTATTCTCTCCGGAGGACAAAAACAGCGCCTTGCCATTGCCAGAGCGATCCTGAAGGATGCGCCGGTACTTTTACTGGATGAGCCTACCTCTGCTCTGGATGTGGAGACGGAGAGCGGGATCCAGGAGGCTATCCGCACGGTGATGGCGGGCAGAACCTGCATCACCATTGCCCACAGACTGTCCACCATACAGAACGCGGACAGGATCTATGTGCTGAAGCAGGGGCAGATTGCGGAATGCGGCAACCATGCGGAACTGTTGAAACAGGGTGGAGTCTACGCCGCGATGTACGGAGAGGAGACAGACCATGGAAAATTATAAGTTATTTATCCGCTCCATGCGTGTCATGGGGAAGAAACGGTTTGTCTACCTGGGGTCCATCTTCGTTATGAGTGTGACCTTTGCCCTGTTCGGAATCATGAGTTCCCTGTTGATGAAATGCGTCGTGGATATTGCCCAGACCGGGGAATATGAGAGACTGGGGTATTCCATCGCAGTTATCGTGGCGGTAGGTGTCATATCACTGTTAATCTACCGCGTGGCAACGATCCGTTATAATGTGGAGGCAAAAAGAGTCTACGGTGATCTGTCGGAGAAGGTGCTGGACGCGGAGATGAGCCTGCCCTACAGTTATTATGAAAAACACCACAGCGGTGAGATCGTTTCCAAGGTGTCCTACGATCTCACGAAAATGGGAGACATCTACGGTTCCAGACTGCGGAGAGTGGTGATGCCCTTTTTACAGGTGGTGTCATACCTGATTCCCATGTTTCTCTTAAGCTGGCAGCTGACATTGTGCCTGCTGGCAGTTAACAGTGTGATGATGGCGATTGAGCTGTTATTGTTAAATCCCATGCACCGTGTCAGCAGAGAATTGTCCGGAATCAACACCGCCATGACCAACAGGCTGTCAGATCTGCTGCAGGGAATGGAGCAGGTGAGAATGTTCTCCGGCGGACGGGGAACCGTGGTGCAGTTTCGGGAAGAGAATCACCGCTATGAGAAAAAATACGGTCGCAAGACGCTATATACTGCCTGCCTGGAGGGCAGCAGCAAGGGCTTTGAACTGTTGTGTTCCCTGGTGTTTTTAATGCTGGGAATCTACTACGTGGACAAAGGATATACCACCCTGGGAGCGTTGGCGGCAATCTATACCATGTATGCCTCCTTCTCCTTCCAGTTTTTACAGATCGGAAGGTACATTCCGGAGCTGGTGGGATGTCTCGCCAACGCGCAGAATATTTTTGATTTCCTCGATGAGGTGAAGGAGCCCGCCAACTGGTATTGTGAGGACGGCGGCGAACGGACAGTAGAAACAGAAGCGGCCGGAGCAGAGACAGCACAGTTGGAGGCCGCGTCCAGGACGCAGACAGAGGCACCGATGGCACAAGCAGAGCCAAACGTGGGGCAGACCGCACAGAGAACACAGCCCGCCAATGTCGTGGAAATCCGGACCATCCGCTTTTCCTACACGGGGGAGGAAGATGTGCTCCGGGATTTTACCTTAGAGGTGAAAAAAGGAGAATGCGTCGCCATCACCGGAGCCTCCGGCTGTGGCAAGACGACCCTCTCCAAGCTTCTGCTTGGACTGTATCCTTTAGGAGAAGGTGATATTCGTATCAACGGGATGTCTATGCGGGAGAGTGACCTGGCAGATCTGAGGAGACAGATCGCTTATGTCCCCCAGGAGCCATACCTGTTCCAGGGTTCCATTGCGGAGAATATCCGTATGGGAAGACCGGAGGCCACGGAGGAAGAAATCAGGGAGGCGGCAAAGCAGGCCCACGCCCATGAGTTTATCATGGAATTCCCGGAAGGGTATGATACAAAAGTGGGAGAGCGGGGCAATAATCTCTCCGGCGGACAGAGACAACGGATAGCCATTGCCAGAGCAATCCTGAAGGATACGCCGGTTCTACTGCTGGATGAGGCAACCTCAGCACTGGATAACGAGTCGGAGCAGGCGGTCAACGAAGCCCTGCGCAACCTCCAGGGGCAGAAGACGATCCTTATGATCGCCCACAGACCCTCCACCATCGAACTGGCGGATCGGGTCATTACAATGGGGCCAGCAAAATAAGTTTCCCCTCTTGACAGAAAAAAATAATGTGTTTATATTTATAACAGTGTTATATAACACTGTTATAAATTTTTGGAGGAAAAAGTGACAAAACCAATCGAAGGAGTATCAGAGAAAATTCTCGCCTGTGCGAAAGAAGAATTTCTGGAAAAGGGTTATTCCGAGGCATCGCTGCGGACCATTGCCGCAAAAGCGGACACCACCACCGGATCGATTTATTCCAGATTCGGGGATAAGGAAGGTCTGTTCAGTGCCATTGTGGAACCGGCGGCAGAGGGCCTGACCCGGATCTTTCTCAAGACGCAGGAAGAATTTCATGCCAGGGAGGCAGAGGAACAACCGAAGGTGATGGAGACTTATGTGGCTTCCGGAATGGATGAAATGCTGGATTATGTCTACGACCGGTTTGAAGATTTCCAGTTACTGCTGGATGCTTCTTACGGTACCAGATATCAGGATTTTGTGGAACATCTGGTGGAGATCGAGACCGAATATACTTACAAGTATATGGAAGCTACACAGTTCGTACAGGAAGGCAGCATGATCACGGAGGAATTCATCCATATCATGTCCCGGGCTATGTTTGACAGTATGTTTGAAGTTGTTCGCCATCGTATGGACAGAGACACTGCCAGAAAATATCTCCATATGCTGGAAAAATACCACTATGGCGGCTGGGGTGCCATCATGAAGCTGGGGTGATCAGGTTCATCCGGAAAAAACGAAAAATCTGAAATGAAAAAGACTGCTTCTGAGAGCAGGGGCAGTCTTATATAAAAACTAACGGTTAGTCACGACTAATTCTAAAAAGACAGTGTTATGACAAAAAGTATAAAGGGAAAGAGGGAAAGATCACATGAAAAAAGAAAGTTCTATGCAGAAGCTGTTTGCATACGCAGGCAACTACAAGTATCTGACCATCGCGTCATGGATCCTGTCTGCCGCCAGTGCTCTGATGGCGTTATTGCCGTTCTATTACATATGGCGGATCATGCAGAAAGTGGTGCTGGCAGCGCCGGATTACAGCAAGGCGCAGAATCTGTCGGGGTTAGGATGGAGCGCTGTGGGATTTGCGCTGCTTTCCATGATCATTTATATTTGTGCACTGCTGTGCTCCCATATTGCCGCCTTTCATGTACAGGCAAATATGAGAAGCTCTCTGATGCGTCACATTCTGACCCTGCCCATGGGATTCATGGACAGTGAGGGAAGCGGCAAGATCCGTAAGATCGTCAATGAATCCACTGCAGCTACGGAGACCTATCTGGCACACCAGATGCCGGATAAGGCAGGGGCTATGGCAACGCCCGTGGGACTGTTGTTATTGTTGGTGATATTTGACTGGAAATTGGGACTCTTAAGTCTGGTGCCGGTGGTATTTGCTTTTCTGATCATGGGGACTATGACCGGACAACGCATGAAGGATAAAATGACGGAATACCAGAATGCGCTGGAGGAAATGTCCAGCGAAGCGGTGGAATATGTCCGCGGTATCCCTGTGGTAAAGACCTTCGGACAGTCGGTATTTTCTTTCAAACGATTCCAGACTTCGATTAAAAAATATGAAAAATGGGTCATTGCCTATACCAAAGAACTGATGTGGCCTATGGTAGGCTTTACCACATTGATCAATGCTATCTTCTCGGTTCTGATTGCTGCAGCTTATTGGTTCGGCGGGGAGAGCGGAGATCCGGAATTGCTGATCAACCTGCTGTTCTACATTATCATTACGCCGGTACTGACCGTTACCTTAAGCAAGATCATGTACGGCGGAGAGAACCAGATGATCGTGGAAGATTCGTTGAACAGGATCGACGGTATCTTAAACAGGAAGCCTCTGCCGGAAGCAGAAAAAGAACAGAACATCCGGGAGCATTCCATCGTTTTACAGAATGTGTCCTTCCGCTATGAAAGTGCGGAGCGCGATGCCTTGCATCAGATCAACCTGGATATCAAAGAAGGAGAGCATGTAGCTTTCGTAGGCCCCTCCGGTGGAGGTAAGACCACACTGGCCAGTCTGGTTGCCCGCTTTTACGATACCACGGAAGGTAAGGTCTGCATCGGTGGTGTGGATGTAAAGGAGATCCCTTCCGCACAGCTGATGGATATGGTGTCCTTCGTATTTCAGGACAGTAAGCTGCTGAAGATGTCCATTTACGATAATGTCCGTATGGGCAAAAAGAATGCCACCAGAGAAGAGGTCATGGAAGCTCTGAAAAATGCCCAGTGTGAGGATATTATTGCAAAGCTGCCGGACGGTGTGGATACCATGATCGGAAGCCAGGGCACCTATGTATCCGGCGGTGAGGCACAACGTCTGTCCATTGCCAGAGCAATGCTGAAAAATGCGCCGATCCTGATTCTGGATGAGGCCACCGCTTTTGCGGATCCCGACAATGAGGCGAAGGTGCAGAAGGCATTTACGAAGCTTTCCGCAGGTAAGACTGTGATCATGATCGCCCACAGATTGTCCTCCGTTGTGGATGCCGACCGTATCTGTGTTCTGAAAGATGGCGGAATTGTGGAACAGGGAACCCACGAAACATTGCTTGCGCAGGGTGGACTGTATGCCCACATGTGGGAAGAGTACAACAAATCCGTCAGCTGGAAAGTAGGAAAGGGGGAGAAACAGGATGAGTAGTTTACAGGCAAAATTGCAGCATAAATATGCACTTTCCGAAAAAGGTGCGAAGGATATGATAAAGGCATTTATATCTGTGACATGTTCCGATCTGGTGTTGATGTTCCCGGTATGGATGCTGTACTTTCTGGTAAGAGATTATCTGCAGGGGACGATGGCAGGCAGAGGTGTGTTTTATATTGTGGGCTGTCTGTTGTGCCTCGTACTGATTGCCCTTACCACTCTGATCCAGTATCGTGCGACATTCCTGGCCACTTATGTGGAGAGCGGTGTGCGGAGAATCACGTTGGCAGAACAGCTGCGTAAGATCCCGTTATCCTTCTTCGGCAAAAAGGATCTGTCCGATCTGACCAGTACCATTATGGCGGACTGTGCCACCATGGAGACCGCATCTTCCCATTTCATTCCGGAACTGGCAGGATCCTGTATTTCCACGACGCTGATCGCTGTCAGTATCTTTTTCCTGAACTGGAAAATGGCAATTGCGGCATTGTGGGTGTTGCCGGTATCTTTCCTGATTGTGGGATGTTCCAGAAAAGTGCAGAAAAGTCTTAGTGAAAAGCAGATGAAATTGAAAATGGACTGTGCGGACGGCATTCAGGAATGTCTGGAAACGGTACGTGATCTGCGGGCCAACAATGCGCAGGCAGAGTATATGGAAGGTCTGGAAGGCAAGATCCGTGCGGTGGAAAAACACGCTCTGGCTACGGAACTGGGAACAGCAGTATTCGTAGGCAGTGCCCAGATGATCTTAAAGCTTGGTATCGCTACCGTGGCACTGACCGGCAGTATGCTGCTAGTAAAAGGTGAGATCGATATTCTGACTTTCTTTGTATTCCTGCTGCTGGTATCCAGAATGTACGATCCCCTGCAGGTGGCATTGCAGAATCTGGCGGCAATTATCAGCACCAGTGTACAGTGTGATCGCCTGGATGAGATCCTGTCCCATGACATCCAGACCGGTGCCGACACCATGGACCCCAAGGGCTACGACATCGAATTTTCTCATGTGGGATTTGCCTATGACAGTCAGGATACCGTCCTGAAGGATGTGACCTTCACAGCCAAACAGGGCGAAGTGACGGCACTGATCGGACCTTCCGGCGGCGGTAAGACCACCGTGTCCAGACTGGCTTCCCGGTTCTGGGACATTAATAAAGGCAAGATCACGGTGGGTGGCATGGATATCTCCACCATCGACCCCGAGACTCTGATGTCGCTGTATGCCATTGTGTTCCAGGATGTAACGCTGTTCAATAATACAGTGATGGAAAATATCAGGATCGGCAGACAGGATGCCACGGACGAAGAAGTATTGGCGGCAGCAAAGCTGGCCCACTGCGATGAATTCGCGGAAAAGCTTCCCAACGGCTGGCAGACCATGATCGGTGAGAATGGTTCGGAGCTGTCCGGCGGTGAGAGACAGAGGATCTCCATTGCCAGAGCATTCTTAAAGGATGCGCCCATTATCCTGTTGGATGAGGCAACTGCTTCGCTGGATGTGGACAACGAGACACTGATCCAGGAATCCCTCTCCAGACTGATCCGCAACAAGACCGTTATGATCATCGCACACCGTATGCGTACCGTGGCGGATGCGGATAAGATCGTCGTATTGAAGGACGGTGTGGTGGCAGAGCAGGGAACGCCTGTCGAACTGGAGGCAAAAGACGGTATTTACCGGCACATGAAGGCCACTCAGATGGAGGCCGCCGACTGGAAACTGTAATTACAATTTCATATGCAGAAAATCCGGGGTTATTTCAATCCCGGATTTTTTATTTGAATAAGAATATTAGGAAAATACATGCGTAAAGGTTGAAAAAACGATTTGAGTATGTATAATTGTCAGAGAAATACATCCATAAAAGATCCAAAAAGGAATCAAGTATGTAGAAAACAACAATAAATCAGAAACTGAGAGGAATACCATGAGACTGACAGCAATGAAAAAAGACGATTTTTACCGACAGATGTTCAAACTGACACTTCCGATCATCATACAGAATCTGCTCAGTGCGGCGGTGAACTCTGCGGATGTCATCATGTTGAATTATGTGGGACAGTCCGCCATCTCTGCGGTATCGCTGGCGGCGAATTACTCCAATATTTTATTTATGGTGTATTACGGACTGGGTACGGGAGCGTCTCTGCTGTGTGCCCAGTATTACGGAAAAGGAAATCTGGAAGCGATCCATACGGTAGAGGGCATTACCCTGCGTTTTTCCATGGCTATTTCCGGACTTGTGGCGCTGGTGGCATTTTTTATGCCACAGTATATGATGCTGTTGTTTACTTCTGATCAGGAGCTGATCACCATTGGCGCTTCTTATCTGCGGATTATGGGTATCACCTATCTGTGCTGGGGGATTACGGAGGTCTACCTTGCCATCCTGCGTAGCGTGGGCCGGGTGACTGTCAGCATGGTGTTAAATATGCTGGCATTCGTGCTGAATATTATTCTGAATGCCACCTTTATCTTCGGACTGTTCGGTATGCCGAAGCTGGGAGCCACCGGCGTAGCCATCGCCACGGCCCTGTCCCGTCTGGTGGAACTGCTGGCCTGCGTTATTGTGTCCTTCTTAAGTAAAAATGTGAAGTTACATCCGAAGTACCTGTTCGTTCACAGCAAGGTGCTGACGAAAGATTTCATGCGTCTGTCCCTGCCTGCACTGGGCAATGATGTGTCCTGGAGCGTGGCGTTTTCCATGTATTCCGTAATCCTGGGACATCTGGGAACGGATGCGGTGGCAGCCAACTCTCTGGTGACGGTAGTGCGGAATATCGGTACGGTGTTCTGCTTTGCCATCGCCAGTGCCGGTGGAATTCTGCTGGGAAATATTATGGGAAGGGGCGATCTGGAGAAGTCGAAGAGTTATGCTTCCCGGATGTTAAAGATGACGGTCATCGCCGGAGCCATAGGCGGTGTCATTGTACTGGCGATTACACCGTTTGTTCTGCGGTTTGCCACGTTAAACGACACGGCTATGCATTATCTGAAATACATGCTGCTCATTAATACTTATTATATTATGGGTTCTGCCGTGAATACGGCGCTGATTGCCGGAGTCTTCCGGGCCGGTGGGGATACGAAGTTCGGACTGATCTGTGATACGATCGATATGTGGTGCTATGCGATCCCTCTGGGATTCTTCGCCGCATTTGTACTGAAACTTCCGGTGCTGTGGGTCTATTTCCTGTTATGCACCGATGAATTTGTCAAATGGCCCTGGGTCATTAAGCATTACCGCGAGGGCAAATGGGCGAAGAATATTACCAGAGAAGAATTATGATCTTAAATTACATAGCTTTTTCCTGCTCCTCCTGAATCTCGGGGACGACAGATAACATGGGCTTCACATCCTTTTTTTTGATGATGCGGGCCACGTAGTTGCGGGTGATCTTCACTACCACGGGGGACAGCGCAATGACACCGATCAGGTTGGGGATCGCCATCAGTCCGTTGAAGGTGTCGGACAGATCCCAGGCCAGACCAAGGTTCATGGTGCAGCCGATGAAGATCATCAGTACGAATACGACCTTATAGACAATGGTGGATTTCGTGCCGAATAAATATTCACAGGCCTTGGAACCGTAATGGCTCCAGCCCAGCACGGTAGAAAATGCGAACAGCAGGATCGCAATGGCGATGAAGGCGGGACCGAAGCTGCCAAACACGGTGGCAAAAGCCTGACCAACCAGAGCGGAACCGGACACATCCACCAGTACGGCACCGGTGTCCAGATCGATCAGTCCGGAGGACAGAACCGCGAAAGCTGTCAGTGTACATACGACCATGGTGTCGGCGAATACTTCGAAGATGCCCCACATACCCTGACGCACGGGCTCTTTTACGTTGGAACTGGAATGCACCATAACAGAGGAACCAAGCCCTGCTTCGTTGGAGAACACGCCGCGCTTCATGCCCCAGGTCAGAGCCAGTTTCACACCGGAACCTACGATACCGCCGCCCACGGCCCGCAGACCGAATGCTCCCTTGAAAATAGCGGTAAATACGGCACCCACGTGGCTGATATTCGCAAAGAAGATCACCAGTGCACCGATGACATAGGCAATTGCCATGAAAGGAACCAGCTTCTCGGTGACGGCGGCGATTCGTTTTAATCCACCAACAATGACCAGTGCACCGATGATCACCAGTACAATGCCGGTTACCGTAGCGGGAATGGAAAAGGCGGAAGTCATGTTGGCTGCGATGGAATTGACCTGACTCATGTTGCCGATACCGAAGGAAGCCAGCAGGCAGAAAGCAGAGAACAGCACAGCCAGTACGGCACCGATCTGTTTGCAGCCCTTATAGGAACCGAGACCGTCCTTCAGATAGTACATGGCACCGCCACTCCATTCACCTTTGGAGTTCCTGCGGCGGTAGTAGATGCCCAGTACATTTTCCGAATAGTTCGTCATCATGCCGAAGAAAGCTACGATCCACATCCAGAAGATGGCGCCGGGACCGCCGGCCACCAGAGCACTTGCCACACCGACGATATTACCGGTACCGATGGTGGCAGCCAGCGCTGTGCATAATGACTGGAACTGGGAGATCGGCTGATCCCCGGCATCCGTGTGCTTTGTTACGTGTTTGTCGTGAAAGATGCCGCCCACCGTATTTTTGAACCAGTGTCCGATGTGGGACAACTGGAAAAATTTCGTCAGGATCGTCATCAGAATACCGGTGCCCACCAACAGCACCAGCATGGGAACACCCCATACGAAACCGTTGATGGCATTGTTCACATTGGTTATGAGCTCTACCATATACATTTTCCTCCTTTGCCTTCAGGTAAAAGAAAAAGCGCAGACATCCGAAGATGTCCACGCTGACATAGTTACCTGATCTGTATTTCGTTTTTGATTTTTCCCCAGTATAACATATAGAAAAAGATGCCGCAAGAGAAAATATTGTAGAAAATCAGGAACCTTTCAGTTCGCGCTCTATTTCCTCGATGGTAGGCATTGAACTTTTGTAATCATCCGGAATCAGACGATTTAATTCGTATTCGGAAATTCCGACAGGAACATTAACTGCACTAGTAGCATATTGAGCTAGAACATTATCCTTGGTTTTGCATATTAACAATCCTATTGTAGGATTGTCGTTATCCAACCGCAAGATTCCATCTGTTGCAGCAATATAAGTGCCTAATTGTCCCATATCTCCGGGATCAAATGCCCGGGTTTTGATTTCTATAACCACATAACAATGTTTTTGAATATTGTAGAACAGCATGTCGATAAATTGTTCAGTATCACCAACGACCAATCGATATTCTTTCCCGACAAAAGCAAATCCCCGTCCTAATTCAAGAAGAAATTTTTGAATATTGTCCATAAGTGCATTTTTTAAATCTTTTTCATCATAACCTTCTCTGAGAGTCAGAAAATCAAAATTATAAGGGTCTTTCGTTATTTCCCGTGCAAGATCGCTGCCAATATCAGGAAGCAATTTTTCAAAATTAGTAATTGCCTTGCCTTCCCTTTCGTATAAGTTTGTATCAAGAAAATTTAAAAGAATTGCCCGCGACCAGTTGTTTTCATAGGTCTTTTTTACAAAAAATAAAGCTTTGTCTAAGTTTCCCTTGCATTTGTTGATTATTAAAATATGATGTCCCCATGGAATCATAAAAATACAATCGTCAACAGCTTGTTGACATATTTGTGCAACAGAATCGTCAGCAAGTTGTTGACGATTTGGATTACTATATAAATCGTAAAAATATTTCATGTACTTTAAGTTGGTTACAGAAAATGACTTTACATCTGGCAATGCATCCTGTAAATCAAGACTGAGATTTTTGAAAAATGATTTTCCGTATTTGGTTTCATTGTAATTTTCTGATATGTCATGTCCGATTGACCAGTAGAATAAAAGCATTTCTCTATTTACTTTTGTCGCAGCTTTTATTTGGCTATTGCGAAATCTTAAGGATACTTCCTGAATCCATTTTGAGTATTCTTTATTGGATTTAATAATTTCACTCATTACGCATAACCCTCCTGAATTGATATTCCCCTAAAGATGCAAACTTTTCATTTCCTTATTTATGGTATCATAACCGCTATTATATTCCAAGACTTTGATCTGGTCTATTATGGAAAATATGGTATTCAATAAATTTATAAATTACTATTGACCTAAAGTTAGCTTTAGGTATTATGATAAGATTATCCTGTTAGGAATGAAGTATGAGTTTTGAAAGGAGAAGCAAAATGTATCAGAATATTTTAACTTTAAATAATGGTGTGAAGATCCCTCAGTTAGGACTGGGAACCTGGTTTATTCCCGATGATCAGGTGGCAGAGGCGGTAAGAGCAGCGGTGGCACTGGGTTACCGTCATATCGATACCGCACAGGCTTACGGCAACGAAGTGATATGTTGTGAAGTGTAGATGTCAGATTCCCCAAAACTGTGTTGTTTAGCGGAAACCGCCATCTGCTAATATAACACAACATAGGCGGCTGGCTCATTTGTGGTGAATGATAGATTGCAGATGTTGTATTAAGAAGGTGATACTCTTTT
>JBNMJR010000018.1:0-21589 GCA_050873925.1 Acetatifactor sp. | reverse complement strand
GGTCAACATTTTCGATGACAGCAGAGCGGGGATGGAGAGTATAAATCATTTCTTCATAATGATCTTTGAAAATGTCCTGAAGTACGTTACTCATAAGATCATTATGAATGAATCGTAAAGAGAAAACAACCCCACCCCTCAAAGATTGAGGGGCAGGGGAGTTGAAGTGTCGAAGACACTTTCTTATGTTACGCATTTGTCTGTAACTCTGCCAGCTTCTTTTTCAAGGTCTTAATCTCAGTGTCTTTCGCTACGTTATCCGCAGCCAACTTATCGATCTCAGCGTCTTTCGCTACGTTATCCGCCGTCAAAGTATCAATCTTTTTCAGCAGATACTGTTCCTGAAGCTTGGCATCCATACGTGCCTGGCAGCGCTGTCTGACCATGTCATCGGCGTTCAGATTATATAGTGTCTTTGTCGCTTCCATAAGGTATTCATCGTTTTTAGCAGTCATAAGAATTTCCTCCCATGAAATAGACCGGAACAAAGCAGCCCATTTATCAATGCCATATGCTTTATCAGCATCGGTAGCCAATTCTATATGCTTTAAGTCTACCACAGAAAGCGTAAGTTTGTCACTATATTCAAAATGACTCATTTGCAGGGCGGCGCGGAACATGTAGTCATTGCGGAAACCATAGTCAATATGACCGGTGATATTCATAGAAAATACTTGTTTGTGTTTCATAGGCAGAATCCTCCTTAGTGTAAATAAAAGTTGCTTGAAAAAATGGCGAAACGCCGGATGTCAGAAATTTAATATAGAAATTGAATCGACTATAGCATAAAAAGAGAAGATGCACAAGACTTTTTTTCATGCTATAATAAGCCATATGTCCGTGAAGGGGACCTATACGAAAGCAGGATAATCTATGGAAAAATGGTACGTAGCTGCCAAAAAGGCAGATTTTGATAAATGGGCGAAGGAATTTCATATCAGTCCGGTGACGGCGAGGATCCTGAGGAACCGTGACCTGACGGAGGAAGCGCAGATTCAGAAATTCCTCTACGGGAAACTCGAAGACTGTTATTCTCCCTGGCTGTTAAAGGATATGGATAAGGCAGTGGAGGAGATCCTGAAAGCAGTAAAGGAAGGATTGTATATCCGAGTTATCGGGGATTACGATGTGGATGGAATCTGTTCTTCCTATATCCTGACGAAGGGCTTTCAGATGCTGGGAGCCCGGGTGGATACGGCTATTCCTCACAGGATCCATGACGGCTATGGACTGAACGAACATCTGATCGAAGAGGCCAAAAGAGAGGGAGTCGGCATGATCGTGACCTGCGACAACGGAATCGCGGCGGCTCCGCAGATCGCGCTGGCAAATTCTCTCGGCATGCGGGTGATCGTTACAGATCACCATGAAGTCCCTTATATAGAAGAAAACGGAGAACGGAAGGAACAGCTGCCTCCGGCGCTGGCGGTGGTGGATCCCAAGAGGGCGGATGACACCTATCCTTTTTCCGGCATCTGCGGTGGCGTGGTGGCGCTGAAACTGATCCAGGCGTTCACAGAGAAGACGGGGAATCCGGGACTTGTCAATATTCAGGAGGAATTGCTGGAGTTTGCGGCACTTTCCACGGTGTGCGATGTCATGGAATTAAAGGACGAGAATCGCATTCTGGTAAAAGAAGGTCTGAAATGTATCCAGAAGGGATATAATGAAGGCCTGAAGGCCCTGATGGAGGTGAATGATATTGCCCCGGACCGGCTGAGTGCCTATCATTTAGGTTTTGTGCTTGGACCCTGCCTGAATGCCACCGGCAGACTGGATACCGCCAAACGGGCACTGGAGCTGTTGCAGAGCTTTACCAGAGCGGATGCCATGACGGCGGCCAGAGAACTGAAGGATCTGAACGAAAGCCGTAAAAACCTGACAGTGCAGGGAATCCAGAGAGCGGATGAGTATATTCTGGAACATCACATGGCAGAAGACAAGGTTATGGTGATCTATCTGCCGGAGGTGCACGAAAGCATTGCCGGTATTATTGCCGGAAAAGTCAGAGAAAAATATCACCATCCGGTCTTTATTCTGACCAAGGGGGAGGAGGGGGTAAAAGGCTCCGGACGTTCCATAGAAGCCTATCACATGTATGATGCCATGACACAGGTAAAAGAATATTTTACGAAATACGGCGGTCATAAGCTGGCTGCGGGACTTTCCATGCGGGAGGAAGACATCGAATCCCTCAGAGTTGCTCTGAATGAAAATTGTACTCTGACAGAAGAAGATTTTATCCCGAAGGTGCATATTGATGTGGCGATGCCTATGGGCTATGCGGATGATGCGCTGGCAGGGGAGTTCACGCTTCTGGAACCCTTCGGAACCGGGAACCCGAGGCCGCTGTTTGCGCAGAAAGGACTGATTTTTCAGGCGGGATTTAAAATGGGAGCCAATAAGACCTGCGCCAGATTCCGGGTAAAGACACCGGAGGGCGCGACACAGACGGTGGTATTTTTCGGAGACCTGGAGAAACTGGGGACTTTCTTAAATGAAAAGTATGGCGCGGGAAGTGAAGAAGCACTCTATGCCGGAAGAGGAGACTTTCCGTTGTCTGTAGTCTATCAGGTCAGCCAGAATACCTATAAGGGGAAAACGGAAGTTCAGTTCGTCATGCAGAACTATTGCTGAATTTTTTATTTTTTGAACACAAAATGGACACAATTTCTCTGTAATATGTATTTCAGATAGTTGATGAACTCACTATCTCCCCCCCCTCATAAGAAACCGGAAAGCCTCAGGCATCATGCCTGAGGCTTTTTGGTGCCCGGAGAAAATTACCACAGTTTATAAAACCTCAAGATACATTTTAGAATTAAGTTAGAATTCGTACACACTCTGTACACATTTTCCCTGTAATATATATTTCAGATAGTTGATGAACTCACTATCTCCCCCCCTCATAAGAAAATCGGAAAACCCCAGGTGCAACCACCTGGGGTTTTTCGATGCCGAAAAAGGAAAATACTTTTCCGATAACGCTTGACGGCACTCGGAAGTTATGGCTTATAATATAAAGATATGGATAAACATTATAGAAGGATAGAAAGAATAGAATTACAAAAGTGAAAACACAGATTTACGAATGGAAACAGGCACTGAAAAACATTACATTAAAAAATTGTGCCATCACTTTATTGGGAAGCTTTATTCTGGCCTTTGGATTATACAATGTGCACTCCATCTCCGGCGTGACGGAGGGTGGTGTGCTGGGAGCTACTCTTTTGCTGGAACACTGGACCGGGATCTCTCCGGCAGTCACCGGCGGTATTATGAATGTTTTGTGCTATGTATTGGGATGGAAGCTGTTAGGCAAAGAATTTATCGCTTATTCCGCCCTGGCTACCGCAGGCTTCTCCGGGACCTATAAGATCTGCGAGCAGTTCCCGCATCTGTGGCCGGAACTGGCCAATATGCCGCTTCTGGCAGCACTGGTGGGAGCTTTGTTTGTCGGCGTGGGTGCCGGATTGTGCGTGCGGATCGGCGGAGCACCCAGCGGAGATGATGCTTTGGCCATGAGCATTTCCCATGCTACCGGCTGGAAAATCCAGTGGGTCTATCTGATGTCGGATCTGATCGTATTGGTAATGTCCCTGAGTTATATTCCGGTGAGACGTATCGGGTATTCGCTGTTCACCGTATTGTTGTCGGGACAGCTGATCGGATTCATTCAGAATTTTCATTTGGAAGAGAAAGAACTTACGGTAACAGAAAGCTGAGAAAACGGAAGGAGCAACCTTATGAACACGGTGGGGAAAAAAGGCAGCCTGGATAAACGAAAGATATTATATATTCTTATTTTGCTGATCGGAGTTGCGTCCAGAATCTATCGATTGGCAAGTACACCGGGAGGAATCAATCAGGATGAAGCTTTTGGGGCCCGGGAAGCCTGGTCACTGCTTCATTCCGGAATAGATTCCTTCGGCTATTCCTGGCCCGTGTATCTGACAACCTGGGGAAGTGGAATGAGCGTGGGAAACAGTCTTCTGATGATTCCGTTTATTGCGGTTTTCGGGCGGCATGTATGGGTATTCCGGCTGCCGCAGGTGATTGTAGGAATCGCTACCCTGATTGCAGTGGAAAAAATAGTAAAAGAGACTATAGATGAAGAAACTGCACTGTGGGCAATGTTCCTGCTGGCTATCAATCCCTGGCACATTATGATGTCGAGATGGGGACTGGACTGCAATCTGGCACCGGGATTTCTGATCTTCGGTCTGCTGTTCTTTGTGTTGGGCATGAAGAATGAGAGATACTATCTTTTATCTGCATTGTTTTACGGTCTGAGTCTGTACTGTTATGCGACAATCTGGCCTTTAGTTCCTTTTATTGTATTGCTGCAGGGAATTTATCTGTTGTATGTGAAGAAAGCACACATAACAAAATGGACGGTGGCTTCAGGACTGCTGTTGGGAATACTGGCAATACCGGCGTTTCTGTTCCTTCTGGTAAACAAGGGCATCATTTCCGAAATTGTGACCCCGTGGCTCTCCATACCAAAACTGGTGGTGATGCGGGACAGTGAAATTTCAGTGGCGGGAATGGCAGGGAAGTTGAAAAATCTGTTTTCCATCCTGGTAAATGAATATGACGGCTGTTATTGGAACAGTACGGAGCAGTATGGACTGTATTATAAATGTTTTCTGATATTCGCAGTGATAGGTCTGCTTTACTGTGTGAAGAGTGTGTACAAAAGTCTTAAGACAAGGAACTATGACGGATATGTGCTGATGGGAATTCAATTCCTGACTGCATTTGTCCTGGGATCATTGATTTATGTGAATGCCAATCGTATTAATTGCATTCATATAAGTATTATCGTGTTTATGGCAGCAGGCATTTGCAGAACGCTGCGGCTGCTTCGAAAAGACCTGAAATATATTGCGGAAGTGACAGTGGTTGTCTTCTGCATCCTGTTTCTTTCCTTTGAACATTTCTATTTTGGTGTATATGCCAAAAATATCGGCCGCATGTTCCAGGACGGAATGGAACAGGCCGTGCAATGTGCGGAGTCTCTGGCCGGGGAGAACGGCACCATTTACGTGGGTGAGGGCATATTTTACACAAAAATACTGGCCTTCAGCGAGCTGACACCGGAAGAATACATAGAAACCGTTCAATATACCAATTATCCGGCGGCCTTCCTGGATGTCAGTCAGTGCGGCAATTATATTTTTAATACGCCGCTTACGGGAGAGGACGGAATCTACATTATTGACCTGACGAGACAGACGGAGAGCTGTGTGGATATGGGCTATACGGTAGAGCAATTCGGCAATATGGCAGTAGTATATAAATAGCATATTATTATATTTATTAAGAAAAGAGGAAAGATGCCTGTCTGCACAAGAAAACAGGCATCTTTTTTGCAATATTACCATTGAGAAAAATTATAGGTGGTACATTTCCCGGAAAAAGAGTAAAATAGATTACAGTATGCAAAAAAAGATTCCTGAGAGAAAGGCGGACACCTCTATGGAAAAGGATAAGAATAAGATGGAAAACAAGAAATTAACAGAACTTCTGGAGCACCTGGAATACGAACTGGTGCAGGGAACACTGGACAGAGAGATCCCTGCGGTAGTCTATGATTCCCGTAAGGTCGTTCCGGGATGTTTGTTTCTCTGCATCGGCGGTGCAAATTTTGACGGGCATGATTTTGCTGCGCAGGTGGCGGAGCAGGGAGCCGGAGTGCTTGTGGTTCAGAAAGATGTGGAACTCCCCGAAGATGCAGATGTGACGGTGATCAAAGTGGCGGATACCAGATATGCCATGGCATTTATCTCTGCGGCCTGGTTCGGTCATCCGGCGGAAAAGCTGAAAGTCATCGGTATTACCGGTACCAAGGGTAAGACAACGACCACCTATCTGGTAAAGTCCATTCTCGAAAATGCCGGCTATAAAGTAGGTCTGGTGGGAACCATCGAAGTGATCATCGGCAACGAACATATCCATGCCAACAATACCACTCCGGAATCCTATCTGCTGCAGGAGTACTTTGCCCGTATGGTGGAGGCGGGACTGGATACGGTAGTGATGGAAGTATCTTCTCAGGCGCTGATGCTGCACCGTACCCAGGGCTTTGTATTTGATTACGGTATTTTCACGAATCTGGAACCGGATCATATCGGCCCCAACGAACATGCCAGCTTCGAAGAATATCTGCACTGCAAGGGATTGTTGTTCAAGCAGTGTAAAGTCGGAATCGTCAACGGTGACGATGCACACTGGCAGGCAGTGACGGAAGGCCATACCTGTGAGCTGGAAAGCTTCGGAATGGGAGAGCATTGTATGCTTCGGGCAAAAGATCGACAGCTGGTGCATAAGCCCGGAGAACTGGGCGTGACTTTCCATGTGGCGGGACTGATGGATTTTGATGTGGAAGTACCCATGCCCGGAAAATTCAGCGTGTACAATGCGCTGGCAGCCATTGCCATCTGTCGTCATTTCAAGGTAGATGAAGAAAATATTAAAAAGGCGCTGTTGCAGGCCAGGGTAAAAGGCCGTATCGAGATGATCAAGGTCTCCGATCAGTTCACCTTGCTGATCGATTATGCGCACAATGCCATGGCGCTGGAGAGTCTGCTGACCACGCTGCGGGAGTATGAGCCTCACAGACTGATCAGCCTGTTTGGCTGCGGAGGCAACCGTTCCAGACAGCGTCGTTTTGAGATGGGAGAGGTCAGCGGCAAACTGGCGGATCTGACCATCATTACTTCCGACAATCCCCGTTTCGAGGAACCGCAGGATATTATTAATGATATCAAGACCGGTATGGCGAAAACGGACGGAAACTATGTGGAGATCTGCGACCGTAAGGAAGCTATTACTTACGCTATCGAGCACGGAGAGCCCGGAGATATTATCGTGCTGGCAGGCAAGGGACACGAAGATTACCAGGAGATCCGTGGGGTGAAGCATCCCATGGATGAGAGAGATCTGATTCGGGATATCCTGGCGGAAGGGCATATTCCGGGATCAGCAGCAAAATAATGAGGAACACAGATTGAATACGTTATATGCGGATATCATTGTAGATATCTCCCACGAAAAACTGGATAGAACCTTTCAATACCGGGTACCGGAGAGCCTGCGGGGCAGACTGGAGCCGGGGGCCTGTGTCATGATCCCCTTTGGTAACGGCAATCGCCTCATCAAGGGTTACGTGGTGGCTTTGGGGGAAAACTGTCAGTTCGCTCCGGAGAAGATCAAGGATATCGCAGGACTTCCGGAAAAAGAGAACGGAGTGGAGGACAAAATGATCGCTCTGGCGGCCTGGATCCGTCGCAATTACGGCTGTACCATGATCCAGGCCCTGAAGACCGTACTGCCGGCAAAACAGTCCGTAAAAAAGCTGGAACACAGGCAGCTGGTACGTCTGATGAACCGGGAAGAGATCCTGTCGCTGTTAGGAGAATGTGAACGGAAAAAACAGGTGGCAAAAGCAAGGCTGCTAAAAGCCCTGTCTGAGCAGGAGACGATCCCCTATGAATGGATCACCGGGAAACTGGGGGTCAGTGCCGCCACGGTAAACAGCATTGTAAAAAGCGGTGCGGCGAAACTGGTCAGCTCCGAAAGCTACCGGAATCCGGTAAAAATGCAGTCCATAGAGGCAGTGCGTAATACGCTGAGTGAGGAACAGCAGACCATCGTTACGGAAGTGCTGAAGGATTTTGATGCCGGAAGGAGACAGACCTATCTGATCCACGGCATTACCGGCAGCGGCAAGACGGAAGTATACATGCAGCTGATCGGAGAGATGATCCAAAGGGGGCGTCAGGCCATTGTGCTGATCCCCGAGATCGCCCTGACTTATCAGACACTGCTGCGATTTTACCAGAGATTCGGTGACCGGGTCAGCGTGATGAATTCCACGTTGTCTCCCGGGGAAAAATACGATCAGTGCGAACGGGCCAGGGCCGGAGAGATCGATGTGATCATTGGCCCCAGATCCGCACTTTTTACACCGTTTCCCAATCTGGGACTGATCGTCATGGATGAGGAGCAGGAGAACAGCTATAAAAGTGAAAGTACCCCCAAATACCACGCCAGAGAGACGGCACTGGAAGTGGCAAAACTGTACGGGGCCAGCGTGGTGCTTGGGTCGGCCACCCCTTCCCTGGAGGCATATTACCGTGTCGGAAAGGGAGAATACCGACTGTTCCAACTGACAAAACGTCTCACCGGAGGGGAACTGCCAACGGTGTATACGGTAGATCTCAGACAGGAATTGCAGGAAGGCAACCGCTCCATATTCAGCAGAAAATTACAGGAACTGATGACGGACCGGCTGAACAAAGGGCAGCAGGCCATTCTGTTTTTAAACCGGAGAGGCTATGCGGGATTCGTGTCCTGCCGTTCCTGCGGTGAGGTTATGAAATGCCCTCACTGTGATGTTTCCCTCTCGGAGCATAAGGGCGGAAGGCTGATCTGCCATTACTGCGGTTACACACAGCCGATGCCGAAGCTTTGTCCCAAGTGCGGTTCGAAATATATTCTGGGATTTAAGGCAGGCACCCAGCAGATCGAAGAAAAGTTAAAGGAGCTGTACCCCGGTGTGCGGACACTGCGCATGGATGCGGATACCACCCGGACGAAGGACAGCTATGAGAAAATATTATCTTCCTTCGCAAACGGGGAAGCGGATGTGCTGATCGGCACCCAGATGATCGTCAAGGGACATGACTTCCCGAAGGTGACTCTGGTGGGGATCCTGGCGGCGGATCTGTCGTTAAATGCATCGGATTACCGGGCGGGAGAGCGGACCTTCCAGCTGCTGACCCAGGCAGTGGGCAGGGCCGGCAGAGGGGTGCTTCCCGGGGAAGCGGTGATCCAGACCTACCAGCCGGATCATTACGCCATTACCTGTGCTGCAGCCCAGGATTATGAAAGCTTTTATAACGAGGAAATCCTGTACCGGGAACTGTCCGGTTATCCCCCGGTGGCCCATATGCTGGCAGTGCAGATCTACGGGAAAGAGGAAGAAAATGTAAAACAGCTTGCCCTGAGGCTGACAGATGTGGTAAAGTCTAATATGGACTTTTTGTCAGAACGGCAAAAGGAACAGTCCAATAAGAAAATACAGGTATTGGGCCCTACTCCGGCAAATATCAGCAAGATCAACGATATTTACCGGTATGTGTTCTATGTAAAGCACGGAGAGTACGATATGCTTGTGAACGTAAAGGACCGTGTGGAAGAGACACTCAGACAGTGGCAGCCCAGACAACTGAGTATACAATTTGATTTTGACCCTGTAAATGTGTTATAAAACTCACCCATAGGAAGTCAGCGTTACTGCTTGCAGAAAAAGCTGATTTCCTATGAGGGGAGTGAACAGTCATGAGCAGGCAGGACGAAAGTCCGAAATGCGAATGACTATTGCGATTTCGAGAGTGCGAAGCACGGAGAAAGTGCATTTATTTGTGGCGTTTTAAAGGACAGGAGGTAATAACTGTGGCAATCAGAAATATTCGTGAATATGGGGATGAAGTACTGAACAAGACCTGCAAAGAGGTCAAGGAGATGACACCCCGGACCAAAGAACTGATCGAGGATATGTTAGAGACTATGTACGATGCCAACGGCGTGGGGCTGGCGGCACCTCAGGTGGGAGTACTGAAGAGAATCGTGGTGATCGATACCACCGGAGAGGATCCGTATATTCTGATCAACCCCCGCATCGTAGAGAGCAGCGGAGAGCAGACCGGACAGGAAGGATGCCTGAGCGTACCCGGCAAATTCGGTATCGTGACCAGACCCAATTATGTAAAGGCGGTAGCACTGGATGTGAACATGAAGCCCATCGAGGTAGAGGGAACAGAACTGCTGGCCAGAGCCATCTGCCACGAACTGGATCATCTGGACGGTCATCTTTATGTGGAAAAGGCGGAAGGACCGTTGCAGGATATGACCTATGAGGATGAGGAAGAAGAGTAAGCTTTCCGGAAAGGAGACAGACTATGCAGATCGTATTTATGGGAACCCCTGATTTTGCCGTGGGAGCGCTGGAGGCACTGATCGCACAGGGCCATGAGATCACCGCAGTGGTGACCCAGCCGGACAAGGCAAAGGGCAGAAGTAAAGAATTACAGTTTCCTCCCGTGAAGGAATGTGCGGTAAAGCACGGCATTCCTGTATTCCAGCCCCGTCGGATCAAGACACCGGAAGCCATTGAGGAACTGAAAAAATATCCCGCAGATATTTATATCGTGGCGGCATTCGGACAGATCCTGTCCCAGGAGATTCTGGATCTGCCGAAATACGGATGCCTGAACATCCATGCCTCCCTGCTTCCGAAATACCGCGGGGCTTCTCCTATCCAGAGAGTGATCATTGACGGAGAGGCCGAGACCGGTGTGACCATCATGCAGATGAATGCGGGACTGGACACCGGCGATATGCTGTACCGGAAGAAGATTCCCATTACTTCGGAGGATACTTTCGAAACATTGCATGACAAGCTGATGGTGTTGGGCGGTGAAGCGATCACCGAGGCACTGCCCCTGCTGGAGGCAGGCAAACTGGTACCGGAAAAGCAGGATGATACCAAGACCTGCTATGCGGCCCTGATCACGAAAGAAATGGGAAAATTGGACTTTACGAAGACAGCGGCAGAACTGGACCGGCTGATCCGGGGACTGACTCCCTGGCCCAGTGCCTATACACATTATCATGGAAAACAGCTGAAGATCTGGAAGGCCATCCCCATGGCAACCGCGCATAAGGAAGCACCGGGCACGATCCTTACGGTGAATAAGGACTCCTTTGAAGTGGCTGCGGCGGAAGGGGCTTTAAAGGTGATGGAACTGCAGCTGGAAGGCAAAAAGCGTATGACAACCCATGATTTTCTCCTGGGGGTAAAAGTACAGCCCGGAGAACTTCTGGGCGAGTGTTAGGAAAGGAGACTTTCATATGTACGGTGGTTATTACGGATATGGATATTACTGGGACCCTACCTATTTTCTGGTACTGATCGGACTGGTGCTGTGCCTGGCGGCCAGCGCACTGGTGAATTCCACCATGCGCAAATACAGCAAAGTCCGGAACATGAGAGGACTGACGGGAGCGGAAGCGGCCCGCAACATTCTCAACAGAGAAGGCTTATACAATGTACAGATCGAATGCCTGAACTCCAATGACGGTGATCATTACGATCCCCGGACGGATACGGTGCGACTGTCCTACAACAACTTTAACGGAACTTCGGTGACCGCGGTCAGTGTTGCGGCTCATGAGTGCGGACATGCCATTCAGCATGCCCACGGTTATGCCCCCATGAGCATTCGTGCCGCACTGGTGCCGGTGGTGAATATCGGAAGCAATTTAAGCATTCCCCTGATCTTTTTAGGAGTGCTGCTCAGCTGGAACCAGACACTGATCCAGCTGGGAATCTGGGCATTTGCCCTGACCGTTATTTTCCAGCTGGTGACATTGCCTGTGGAATTCAATGCTTCCCACAGAGCCATCGTGAAGGTGGAAGAATACGGGTTATTAGGCAGTGAAGAAGTAAGCGGCGGCAAAAAGGTGCTGACGGCAGCGGCTCTGACCTATGTGGCAGGAGCGGCATCCTCCGCATTACAGCTGCTTCGGCTGATCTTGCTGTACGGCGGCAATCGCAGAAGGAGAGACTAATCTTGAGTGATCATGCAACGACCGATACCAGAGAGATTATAGTGGAGATCCTGCTCAGTCTGGAAAAGGGGCAGGATTTTTCCCATAAATTGATGAAAGCGGTTCTGGATAAATACGATTATCTGGATCCCAGAGAAAAAGCGTTTATCAAAAGAGTCACGGAAGGTACGATAGAGAGACAGCTGGAGCTGGACTATTATCTGGACCGGTTTTCTTCTGTTCCGGTCCGGAAGATGAAGCCTCTGATCCGCTGTCTTCTTCGTATGAGCACTTATCAGATCCTGTATATGGATGCGGTTCCGGACAGTGCGGTGTGCAATGAGGCCTGCAAACTGGCGGCCAAAAGAGGGTTCCGTACCCTGAAAGGCTTTGTCAACGCGGTGCTGCGCAATATTTCCCGCAGCAAGGACCAGATGCCGTTGCCGGATCCCAAGGATACGGTGAAATATCTGAGCATAAAATATTCCATGCCGGAATGGATCGTGAATCTGTGGCTGCCTGTATACGGCAGAGAGGGAACGGAAACACTTTTAAAGGGATTGCTTTCCATTCATCCGGTATCCTTACGTTTTTCCACGGAACTGACCGAAGTGGAGAGAGAGGCACTGGCGGAGGAAATTCAAAAAGCCGGTGTCCGTCTGCAACAAAGCCGGGAACTTCCCTATGTGTATCTGGCACAGAATCTGGAAAATGTAAGTGAACTTCCGGGCTTTGCGGAAGGCAAATTTACTGTGCAGGATGCCAGCTCCGCATTGGCGGTGAAAGCGGCAGGTATTTGCCCCGGCAATACGGTCATGGACCTGTGTGCGGCTCCGGGCGGCAAGACAATCCTGGCGGCGGAATTGGCCGGCGAGGCAGGTCATGTGGTGTCCCGTGATGTATCGGAATACAAGACGGATCTGATCCTGGAGAATCTGGAACGCATGAATCGCAGAAATGTGGAGGTTCAGGTGTACGATGCCACGGTGCATGATCCGGAGAAGGAAGAATATGCGGATGTAGTGCTGATGGATGTGCCCTGTTCCGGACTGGGAGTGATGGGAAAAAAGAGAGACATCAAATATCATGCCACACCGGAAAGCCTGCAATCTATCACAGAACTGCAAAAGCAGATCGTGACAGCCGGATGGCAGTATGTGAAGCCGGGCGGTGTGCTGCTTTACAGTACCTGCACCATCCATCGTGGGGAAAATCAGGAGATGGCGGCCTGGATCACAGAGAATTTCCCGTTTACACTGGAAGAAGAGAGACAGCTTCTGCCGGGAACGGATGAGACCGACGGATTCTATTATGCAAGACTGCGCAGAAAAGCGTGAGAGATAAGAAGTAAGAGAACAAAAAATGGATACGAAAACAGATATCAAATCCCTGAATCTGGAAGAATTGAAGACAGAGTTGGAGGGCATGGGCGAGAAGGCTTTCCGGGCAAAACAGATGTATGAATGGATGCATGTAAAGCTGGCCCGGAGCTTCGATGAAATGACCAACCTCTCCGCAAAATTCAGGGAACAATGTAAGGAAAAATATGAATACACCTGTGTAAATCCTGTCAGGATACAGGAGTCCAAGATCGACGGAACGAAAAAATTCCTGTTCGAATTATCTGACGGCAATGTGGTGGAAAGCGTCTGGATGCAGTATAAGCACGGCAACAGCGTGTGTATTTCCTCTCAGGTAGGATGCCGCATGGGCTGCAGATTCTGTGCTTCCACGCTGGACGGACTGGAACGGAATCTGACGCCTTCCGAGATGCTGGATCAGATCTACGCTATCACCAGACTGACGGGAGAGCGGGTCTCCAACGTGGTGGTCATGGGGACCGGGGAACCGATGGACAATTATGACAATATCCTGAAATTTCTGCATCTTCTGACCGATGAGAACGGTCTGAATATCAGCCAGAGAAATGTTACGGTGTCCACCTGTGGAATCGTGCCCAGAATGCGGCAACTGGCGGATGAAAAGCTGCAGATCACACTGGCGCTGTCCTTACATGCAACCACCGATGAAAAACGAAGAAAACTGATGCCCATTGCCAACCGGTATTCCATCGAAGAGCTGATGGAGGTCTGCCGGTATTACTTTGAACAGACCGGACGAAGGATCACTTTCGAATACAGTCTGGTGGGCGGTGTGAACGATACGGAAGAGGATGCCAGGGAGCTGATCGCCCTGGCGAAACCGTTGTGCTGCCATATCAATCTCATTCCGGTCAATCCCATCAAGGAGCGGGATTATGTGCAGTCGGATACGAGGCACATTCAGGCATTTAAAAATAAACTTGAAAGTAAGAAGATACATGTTACAATTAGAAGGGAGATGGGCCGGGATATTGACGGAGCCTGCGGACAGTTAAGACGGCGTCATACGCAGGAGACGAAGAACCCGGAGGGAATCTCACAGGAGGAAGTTTGACGTGCTTAAGACGTTTTCCATAACCGATATCGGAAGGAAAAGAAAAGTAAATCAGGACTATATCTATACCTCTGAAAAACCGGTGGGAAATCTGCCGAATGTATTTATCGTGGCAGACGGTATGGGTGGTCATAATGCGGGGGATTATGCGTCCAAGGTGACGGTGGAGACCATGCTTGCCGAGATGGAGAATTCTTTTGAAAAGAATCCTACCCTGATCTTCCGCAAAGCCATTGAGGAAGCCAATGAGGTGATCCGCAAGAGAGCCAGCGAAGATGAAAAGCTGGAAGGAATGGGAACTACAGTCGTGGTGGCATCCTGCATGGGCAGATTCTTACAGGTGGCCAATGTGGGAGACAGCAGACTCTATGTGGTGGGCAGCAAGATCCGCCAGATCACAAGAGATCATTCGTATGTAGAAGAAATGGTACGGATCGGAGAACTGGATCGTGCCGATGCAAGGAACCATCCGGATAAAAACATTATTACCAGAGCGGTAGGAGCGGAAGACAAAGTGGAACCGGATTTCTTTACCGTGGAATTGCAGGAGGGTGAGATCGTCCTTATGTGCTCGGATGGTCTGACAAATATGCTGGAAGACGAGGAGATCCGCATGATTATCAGCGGGGCCAGAGACCTTGTGGAGAAGGCAGAGCGCCTGGTGGAGGCGGCCAATGCCAACGGCGGCAGAGACAATATCAGTGTGATACTGATTGAGCCGTGCGCGTAAATTACCCAGCTTTTTTGGAAATGGAGAGCAAGTATGATCAAAATAGGAATGATGATCGGCGATCGCTATGAGATCCTGGAAAAAATCGGAACCGGCGGTATGTCAGATGTCTATAAAGCGAAATGTCACAAGCTGAATCGCTATGTGGCGATCAAGGTATTGAAGCAGGAATTCAGCGAAAACGCTAATTTTGTATCCAAATTCCGGATCGAGGCACAGGCGGCAGCAGGACTGATGCACCCCAATATTGTCAATGTCTATGATGTCGGGGAAGAGAACGGAATCTATTATATCGTCATGGAACTGGTAGAGGGCATCACCCTCAAAAAGTACATTGAGAAGAAGGCCAGGCTGTCTTACAAGGAAGCGGTAAGTATTGCCATTCAGGTAAGTATGGGTATTGAGGCTGCACATAATAATCATATTATCCACCGGGATATCAAGCCGCAGAACATTATCATCTCCAAGGACGGCAAGGTCAAGGTGACGGACTTCGGTATTGCCAAGGCAGCCACCAGCAACACCATCACCTCCAATGTCATGGGAAGTGTGCATTATACGTCCCCGGAGCAGGCCAGAGGCGGATACAGTGATGAAAAGAGTGATATCTATTCTCTGGGCATTACCATGTTCGAGATGCTGACGGGAAGAGTTCCTTTCAACGGGGAGACTACCGTGGCCATCGCCATCAAGCATATTCAGGAAGAAATGCCTTCTCCGAAGGAATTTGTTCCGGAGATTCCTTCCAGTGTAGCCAGCATTGTATTGAAATGCTGCCAGAAGCCTCCGGACCGCAGATACCAGAATATGGCTGAACTGATCGCAGATCTGAAGCAGTCCCTGATCAATCCGGAGGAGGATTTCGTTGTGAACACCGATCCTGATATGGAAGGTGGTACCCGGATGATCTCCGATGAGGATATGGCGCAGATCAAACGCAAAGTTCCCTATCCGGGAGGCCGGGAATATGAAGAGCCGGATCATGATGAGACCATGCGTCTGCGTTCCGACACCGAAGCTATGTATGAAAATGAAGAGGATGGCGAAGACGAAGATAATTATGACTACGATCCCAAGATGGAGCGTGTGACCACGATTCTGGCTATTGTGGCAGGTGTGGTGATCTGTATTATCCTGATCGTTCTGGCAGTGAAGATCTTCGGCGGTAAAAAGGAAGGTGGCAGTGACTCTAATGCCGGACCGATCATTACGACCGAAGAGACGGATGCCACGGAAGTGGAAAAGGTCTCCATGCCGGATGTGACGGGCATGAAGGTAGAGGATGCAAAGAGTACTCTGACCAGCCTGGGGATCCTTACAGAGGTAACTTATGAAGAGTCCGACACCGTAGCAGAAGGTGTTGTCATCAATACAGATGTCAGCGTGGGAGCACAGATCGACAAGGGCAGCAAGGTAACCCTGAAGGCCAGCGCCGGAACCCAGGGCGTGGAAGTGCCCAATGTGGTGGATCTGACTTTCGATGAAGCCAATACACAGCTGGTAAGCAAAGGCTTCCTGGTCAACAAGACAGAGGGCTATTCCGATACGGTAGAGTCCGGTCGGGTGATTTCCCAGACTCCTTCCGAGGGTAACAAAGCACCGAAGGGCAGTGTGATCACTGTGACAGTAAGTCTGGGCAAGGAAGATACCAAGATCCGTGTGCCGAATCTGATCGGCCTGTCCGAGCAGGACGGTACGGTAGAAGCCATCGAGGCAGGACTGACCGTAGGCAGTGTGACCTATATCTACAGTGATGAAGTGGGAGAAGGCATGATCTGTTACCAGAGCTATTCCCATGGCTCCTATGTGGATCAGGGAACCTCCATTGATATCAAGGTCAGTCAGGGAGCACAGAAGGTGACTTATAAGTGTAATGTCAGCATTGCGGCACCGACAACTTCGGAAGCCCCCGGCTATGTATCGGGAATGGAAGTCAGCATCAAACTGGTGACGGATGACAATAATGTACTGTTGGATACCAAGACCAGCACTTTCCCGGTAGCTACCAATTTCAACGGTATGACTGCTTCCGGCGGTACGCTCACCATGACTTATCAGGTGACAAGCGAACCGACCACCACGACCAACCCGGATACCGGGGAACAGGTGACGGTTCCCGGAACGACAGAGGACCGTTCCTTTACCAGAAGAATTGAGTTCGTAAAGGAATAAGATCAAAGGCGGGAAGCTATGAAGGGCAAGATTATAAAAGGAATCGCCGGGTTTTATTACGTCCATTGTATGGACGTTGGCCACACAGTGGGCTCGGTGTATGAATGCAAGGCAAAAGGAGTCTTTCGCAAGGATCACAGAAAACCTCTCGTAGGGGATGACGTGGAGATGGACGTCCTGGATGAAGCACAGAAAAAAGGAAATATCAGGGAACTGCTTCCCAGACACAGTGAACTGATCCGCCCGGCGGTAGCCAATGTGGATCAGGCACTGGTGATCTTTGCCATCACAAAGCCGCAGCCGAACTTCAATCTGCTGGATCGTTTTCTGATCATGATGCAGCAGCAGGACATTCCCTGCATTATCTGCTTTAACAAGCAGGACATTGACGAGGAAGGCAAAAAGGAAGACTATCGTGCCATTTACGAACAGGCGGGATTCCGGACGATCACTGTCAGTGCGGCAAAAAAAGAAGGGATAGATACCATACAGGAGCTGCTTCGCGGGAAGACCACCACGGTGGCAGGTCCCAGCGGGGTCGGCAAATCTTCTCTGGTGAACTGTCTGCAGTCCGGTACGGTGATGGAGACCGGATCCATCAGTGAGAAGATCGAGAGAGGAAAGCACACGACCAGACATTCTGAACTGATCTCCATTGCGCAGGATACGTATATTCTGGATACCCCGGGTTTTAGCTCCCTGGGGTTGTTTCAGTTGGAGAAGGAGCAACTGGCGGATTATTACCCGGAGTTTGCCCCTTTTGAAAAATATTGCAGATTCGGAGGCTGCTCCCATATCTCTGAGCCGGTGTGCGGCGTCAAGGATGCTGTGGCAGAGGGAGAGATCCCGCAGATACGTTATGAGAATTACTGTCTGCTCTACGAGGAACTGAAAAATCAGAGAAAATATTAATTATGAGTGAAGTGCAGAATAATCTAGGGGAAAAATTCAAAGAGACCATTGCGGAAGCAATGAGGACCGGTGACTTTCATGCGTTGAATACGCTGGTGACGGATACGGTCAACGATGCTTTGCGGGAGGCAGATTTTCAGGCAAATCTGTCCAGAGAAGCCACAGAGAAAAAGGTGTGGAATTCCCAGCGCAACTGGCAGGATAAAAAGCGGGAGGAAGTAAAGACCGAAGCGGAGATCCAGGCGGAGCGGCAGCAGCGGGAAAAGCAGCAGGAAGAGCACCGCAGACAGAATGAGGAATGGCACAGACAGCGCAGAGAGCGGGAAAAGCAGTGGGAAGAACAACGGAGGGCACAGGCGGAACAGAACCGTGCACGAAATCAGGCACAGCCGGTGACACCCAGAAAAGCTACTGCGGCAGAAATGACTTCTCTGGTCAAAATGGAAAGGAAGGGAAATGTGTCCGGAACATTGTGTACCGTGTTCGGTGGGATCGGCCTGGGATTCAGCGGTCTGGGACTGCTGGTACAGCTTTTACTGGCAGCTTTTCAGACGGTGTCTCTGAGTGCGGCAATTCTCCCGGGAGTATTGTCGCTGGTATTCTTAGAGATGATCTCTTACGGCAACGGACAGCGCAGGAGACTAAAGCGTGCGGAGAAATATCTGGAACTGTGTGGCACCAAGATGTATGGTGTGATCAATGAGATGGCACGCTATACCGGAAAAAGTGTCCGCTATGTCAGAAGGGATCTTCGGAAGATGTTAAAGGCCGGAATGTTTCCGGACGGACATCTGGATGACAAAGAGACCTGTTTTATGCTTAATGATGTGATCTACCGTCAGTATCTGGAGACGGAAAAGGCTTATCTGGAGCAGAAAAAGATCAGTGAGCAGGAGAAAGAACAGAATACCGCGAGCGCCGATACACAGGATAAAGAGAAGAACCGCAGAGAGCAGGAACTGCACAGTATGGTGGCGGAAGGAATGGAATACATCCGTCATCTGCGGGATCTGAACGACAGAATCGAAGGGGAGGCAATCTCCGAGAAGCTGTACCGGCTGGAGAATCTGTTGAAGGAGATCTTTGACAGAGTGCAGGAGCACCCGGAGCAGATGCACCGGATGCATAAACTGATGGATTATTATCTGCCTACCATGTTGAAACTGGTGGAGCAGTATGCGGAATTTGATGAGATCAGCAGCCCGGGAGAGGATGTTCTCGATGCCAAAAAAGAGATTGAGAAGACCTTGGATATGATCAATCAGGCATTCGTTACATTGCTGAACAATCTGTTTCAGGATGCAGCCTTTGATGCATCGGCGGATGCACAGGTATTACAGACGATGTTAGCCAGGGAAGGGTTGACGGAATCGGATTTTGCAAGAGAAAAAAGTGTATGACAGCAGGAAAGCAATGCTGACGGTAAATAAAAAATCATGAGAGAGTATGGAAAGGCGGGGTTATAAGTATGAATATGGATCTGGATGCAGCAACGAAAGAGGCACCTACCCTTACACTGGATCCCTTTGCGGAGGCAAAGGCGGAGATCGTGGAGAAGAAGCCGGAGGAACTGGTAGAGGAACAGGCTGTTCCGGAGATGGAACTGACACCGGAAGAACAGAAAATGGTGGATGATTTTGCGGGACAGATCGACCTGACCAATACCCAGGCGGTATTGCAGTACGGTGCGGGGAGCCAGAAAAAGATTGCGGATTTCTCCGAGACAGCACTTAGCAATGTCCGGACCAAGGATATGGGTGAAGTCGGACAGCTGCTGACCGATGTAGTGGCGCAGCTCAAGGATTTTGATACAGAGGAAGACAAGGGATTCTTGGGTCTGTTCAAAAAGAGCGGGGATAAGCTGAGTAATCTGAAGGCAAAGTATGATAAGGCGGAAGTCAATATCAGCAAGATCTGCGATGCCATGGAAAGTCACCAGGTGGTGCTGTTAAAAGATGTGGCGGTACTGGACAAGCTGTATCAGCTGAATCTGAACTATTTTAAAGAACTGTCCATGTACATTCTGGCAGGGAAAAAGAAACTGGCACAGGCAAAAAGTGTGGAACTGCCGGAACTTCTGGAAAAGGCACAGAAGAGCGGACTGCCGGAGGATACCCAGGCGGCGAAGGATTTTGCGGCAATGTGTGAGAGATTCGAGAAGAAGATCTACGATCTGGAGCTGACCAGAGCCATTTCTCTGCAGATGGCACCCCAGATCCGTCTGATCCAGTCCAACGACATTGCTATGTCCGAGAAGATCCAGTCCACACTGGTGAATACGATCCCTCTGTGGAAGAGCCAGATGGTCATTGCCATCGGTCTGGATCACGCTACCGATGCAGCCAAAGCACAGCGTGCGGTATCGGATATGACCAATGAGCTGTTGAAGAAGAATGCGGAAGCACTGAAAGTGGCATCTGTGGAGACGGCGAAGGAATCCGAGCGGGGTATCGTGGATATCGAGACCCTCAAGACCACGAACCAGACATTGATGACCACACTGGATGAGGTCATGAAGATCCAGGAGGAAGGCCGTGCAAGAAGACAGAGCGCAGAGGAAGACTTACAGCGGATTGAAAATGAAATGCGGGATAAACTTCTGGAGATGAGTAAGGCATCCCACACATGATTTTACATAATTTTTAGAAGCTTAACGCTTGACGAAAAATGTATTGTTAATTAAAATATTAACAAAGAGAATCAAAAGTGGAAGGAGTTAGAAACAAATGAGAAAACTGGAAGAAATGCTAAGGGAGAAAACAATCAAAGATAAGCTTTCTTTTGTGTTCCGCATCATGGATATTTTATATGTGGTGTTGGCAATTGCTGCAATTGTGGGAATGATACAGTCAAAGAGTTACGTAGGGGTCGTAATCATTGTGTTATTAGTTGTTTTGGGTATTGCATTTAATGCAGCTATGTCCAAAATGCTTGCCAAAGTGTTGGTAGAGCCTATTGAGAGCCTGGTAGTGGCATCTGAGAAGATCGCTTCCGGTGACTTCGAGATCGGCACTCCTTATGAGTCCGAAGACGAGCTGGGACGCTTGTCCGACAGCTTTGAGACCGCAGCCGGCATCCTGAAGAAAGTAGTAACGGATCTGTATGATATCGTAGAGCATTTTTCCGAGGGAAACTTCGATGTACACAGCAGCTGCCCCGAAGCTTATGTAGGACAGCTTCGCAGCGTACTGGATGAACTGGATGAGATGGTGAACAAGATCTGTGAGACCATGCACGGTATTCAGGGATCTTCCGAACAGGTATCTGCCGGAAGTAACCAGCTGGCTGTCAGCGCACAGGATATCGCTGAGGGTGCTACCAGCCAGGCCGCAGCCGTAGAAGAACTGGTGGCTACCGTAGAAGAAGTAACCGGTCAGGTACTGGAGAACACCAAGTCTACCGATATCGTTCACGACAAGTCAAAACAGGTAGGTATCGAGGCTGCCAACAGCCAGAAGAAGATGGATGAACTGGTGGATGCCATGAAGAAGATCGATACCACGACCCAGAATATCGAGAAGATCATTGCAGATATCGAGAATATTGCATCCCAGACCAATCTGCTGTCCCTGAATGCTTCTATTGAGGCAGCGAGAGCAGGCGAGGCAGGAAGAGGATTTGCAGTCGTAGCAGACCAGATCAGACAGTTGGCCGAAGAGAGCGCGAACTCCGCAGTAGAGTCCAAGAAGCTGATCGAGGAGTCCATGAACGAAGTAGAAG
>JBNMJR010000017.1:0-22004 GCA_050873925.1 Acetatifactor sp. | reverse complement strand
ATCCAGATTTCCGTCCTTCCGCAAACTTAAAGTTACCTTCCCCTCATAAGTCAGATATCTGTCCGCTTCGAAGTATTCCATGTGGGCATTCATCTCTCCGCCCCGGTAATAATTGGCGGAATCAAACCGCAGGTCATCCGCCGCCAGCGCATTCTCATAATCCACTCCCGTGACATAATTGCCACGAAAATAATCAAACAGTTCCGCCGGATCCACAGTCAGTGACAACACCGGCAGATCCCGGTACATTGCTCTGGCCTCCATGGCCACAAAATAGCTGGCGCAGGTAACATTACTTGTCATGCCCCCGGCATCCACTGCCACTGCCTGTAACACCACCGCTTTATCCACGTCAGTAAACGGCGCATAGTCCTGATAGGCTGACACCGTGGAAATGGCGGAATAGACATTGGGACTGCCGCAGACATTCGTTATCTCCACCGGTGCTTCATAGAGAATTCCGTTCTCCGCATCCGGCACCGTGCCATCCAGTGTATAATAGATGCGACTTCCCGCCGGTGCGGCGATCTCCACCGTAATATCCTCCGGGTAAAACCCTCCCGGCAGGGAAAATACCGGCTGATCCCCTGTCTCGCTCCGGCTGACACGGCTCCGGATCTCGATCTGCCCGCTTTTTTCCGCTTGTTCCTCCCGCTGCCTGCTGTCCTGCATCTGTTCCGCCAGCTGCAACCTGTCATTCTCCTGCTTCTGCTGCAACCGGATCAAAAAGGCAGAAAAACCCACGCAGGCCAGAAGTGCCAACGTAATTCCTATTCGCTCCCCCGTTTTTTTCTCTGTATCCATTTCTTCCCTCACTCAGTCCCTGTAATAAATATCTCTGGTGTATACCTTCTCCCGGACATCCTCCAGATCCCTGTGATAACGGTTGGCCACGATCACATCCGACTGCCGCTTAAAGTCTTCCAGATCCCGTATGACCGGGCTGCCGAAAAAATCCTCCTCCGAAAGCTCCGGTTCGTACAACAAAATCTGTGCACCCTTGGCCCGGATCCGTTTCATGACACCCTGGATACTGGACTGGCGGAAATTATCGGAACCGGACTTCATGATAAGCCGATAGATCCCGATGACCACCTTTTGCCCCGGTACTCCGCCTCTGCCCTGGCTTCCCTGATAAAACCCCGCCTTCTCCAGAATACTGTCCGCAATATGGTCCTTGCGGGTACTGTTGGCAGACACGATGGCCTGGATCAGATTCTGGGGAATGTTCTCATAATTGGCCAGCAGCTGTTTCGTATCCTTCGGCAGACAGTAACCACCATAGCCAAAAGAGGGATTGTTGTACTGCATCCCGATCCTGGGATCCAGACAGACACCTTCGATAATATTGCGACTGCTCAAATCCCGCATCTCCGCATAAGTATCCAGCTCATTAAAAAAGCTGACCCGAAGCGCCAGATAGGTATTGGCAAACAGTTTCACCGCCTCCGCTTCCGTAGGGTCCATGATCCGTACGGGGATCTCCTGTTTTTTCGCACCCTCACACAAAAGCTTCGCAAACCGCCTTGCATGCTCCGCCATTTCACCGGACCCGGTGTCCGCTCCCACAATGATCCGGGAGGGATACAGATTGTCATACAGTGCATGCCCTTCCCGCAAAAATTCCGGAGAAAACAGGATCCGGTCCGTGTGATATTTTTCCATCAGAGACGCCGTATATCCCACCGGCACCGTACTCTTGATCACGATCACCGCGTCAGGGTTCACCCTCTGCACCGTCTCCACCACCGTTTCCACCGAACCGGTATCAAAAAAGTGAATTCCGGGGTCATAATTCGTCGGTGTGGAGACGATCACAAGCTCCGCATCCCGGTAAGCCGCCTCTCCGTCCAGGGTCGCCTGCAAATGCAGCCTGCCGCCTGCCAGATATTCCCTGATCTCTTTATCCCGGATAGGAGATCTCCCGCTTTGTAACAATTCCACCTTCTCCGGTATCACATCCACCGCCGTTACTTCATGATTCTGGGCCAGCAGAACTGCCATGGACAATCCCACATACCCGGTTCCCGCTACTGCAATCTTCATAGAAAGCTCCCGCCTTTCCGTAATCTGCAAACTTTGTGGCTTTCTCTGCGGATCGGTCATTTTCCGAAGTCGCTTTATCATGAAGTACTTCAGGCAAAAATCTCTTCCCCGTTGTCAACAGGGCCCGGAAATCCTTCCGGCCTCCGTAACACAACAGGAAAATGCCGTTGGACACAAGCAGGCATGCCAGTGCCCGCTCCAGCAATTCCCGGATTCCTTCTACCGGTATCTGACTGCATACCCGGTAGGTCAGCATACAGTTTAAAAAAGTTACACTTCCATAGAAGACCAGCGTCCCCAGATAACTTTGCCGGTCCTCTCCGTCAAACAACGTCGTAAACAGATTATGTATCAGCCACGGCATTCCCACGATGACCGTAGCCACCACCGTGGACAGGATCACTCCGTACAGCCCCATAGGTTTCACCAGTAGAAGATTCAGGGTCAGATTCACCCCTGCTGTTGCCAGTGTCCGGAACCGGTCTCTGTGCCAGATCCCGGCGGCATCCTTGTAGGCATTGAACAACTGGTTGAACTCGTAGACGAAATAATATACACACAGACAGATTACGATCTGCCATGGCAGTACCCCCGCCTCACCGATCCACAGTTTCATAAAAGGCTGCAGCAGACACAGAAGGCAACAGGTGCAAAGCCCCGCAATCCATGCGATCAGCAGGGTAAATTTACGGAAGTCCGCATAATTTTTCCCCCGGCTCTCGGTCAGAAGGCTGTTGCCGATCCCGGCAAGACAGGAGGTGAAAAGGACCCCTACCAGGCCGATGACGGAAGTAACGATGTAATAATAATTCTGATAGACTGCCAGCACCGTCAATCCCAGGGATGCCGAAATGACCAGAGTATCCGCGGAATTCACAATGACGGCCCCCACCCGGGAGGTGAACAGATCTTTGATCTTACCACGGATCTGCCGCCTGGTCTGCTCATCCACCTGTCCTTTCGGGACATAATCCGGATAATTTTTCTGCGCCACCAGCGCGGTACACAGATTCGTCAGGATCTGTGCTCCCAACGCCGCCAGCAGATACCAGTAATAATTCCGAAAGCCCGCCAACAGCCCCGCCTGTATGAGATACTGCAGCGTCCTCACCGCCAGATCGGTCTTACTTGCCAGATCACTTCGCTGGTGGGCTGCCAGCAGACTGTTTTTATATGCAAACAGCCAGTAGCTGATGACACAGGCTCCCAGATGCAGCAGATACAGTGCATATAAATTTACATCCGGCGGAATACTGTCCGTTTTCACCAGTGTGGGCAGAAAAGGCAGCAGCACCATTCCGGCCAGAAGGATCACCAGACCGATCAGACGATAATATCTGCGATACAGCCACAGAAGTGCGCAGATCTCATCAGATTTTCCCTCCGCAATGGGAGCATACATACTGTAGCCCAGCGCGCTCCCCACTCCCAGCTCCGCCAGATTCAGTATCTGTAATATGGAAGTAAACAGACTGTTCAGCCCCAGATATTCTATTCCCAGATACCGGATCAGCAGCGTGCGCATGATAAAAGGGATCAGGATCTGGTAGCCCTTCAGGAGTCCTCCGAAGATCACATTTCTGACGGCATTCCGGGTTCTCTTCATTCTGCCATCCTCCCTCTTGCAGCCCTTTGCCCGATCCACAGATCATAGGGAAAGCTCTGTAGCAGTCCCTCCCGCAGGTCTTCCAGTTCAGGCAATTTCATGGGTTCTGTTTCCTTTGCCTCCGCAAGGGATGCTGCCAAACGCACCTCATATCTGCCGGTGGCAAAGTACCAGTCGTAATATTTCAGCATCTCTTCCTCCATCCCCTGTCGCAGGAATACCGCCGGGACCCCATAGCTCTCCGCCAGAATGATTCCATGTAACGAAGACGAGTATACCACCTCCGCCTCCAGAATTTTGTCGAGGAAGGTCCGGTAATCTCCGGTTCGTATAGAAAGTCTGTCATCTCCTGTCGTTTTCCGCTTCATGTAATGGTCGATCACCACGTATTTTTTCTTTTTCTCCGGTCGTCTGCCGGGATAGATCAGGGGCAGAAGGATTGCCGGGTCCCCATAGATCTGCGGACAGGTATATCCGTTCTCCCGAAGTACCTGCGCAGTGACCGGACCTCTGACTGCCCGGATGTCCAGTTTCCGATATCCCTTTTGTGTCGTCACCCGTCCCACATGGGCGAAGGAGTTGACCCCGCTGCCCCAGACCACCGCATCGAAGACTCCCAACCCCAATACAGAACCGATGGTCATCAGATGGCAGGGCTTTGCCGCCTCTCTGGACAGGTCCAGCCCCAGACGTTGCAGCATCCACTGTGTCACCACCGGCGCCAGCAGATCCCCCAGATTTTCATTAAAATTCCAGTACTCCAGATTTACTTTGTTCCTGTCTGCTTTTCTTCCGTCCAAGGTTTTTCGATTGCGCAATACGCCGATCTGTTTTGTCAGTTCCAATCCTTTCTCCCTCCCCTGTCCTACCGCCACCGGTACAGACTGTCCATCAGTCGGAATTTTTTACGCAGGAGCAGTTCCCGCAACAGGCGCCGCCTCCCAGAGGCCCGGTATTCCCGCAGGGCACTCTGCAGCGGCAGGGAACCGCCGATCCGTTTCAATTCCGCATATTTTCTGACTTCCTCATAACCGGAATCCCGATAGATCTTATGCAGATACATCAGACTCTTCCCCACGAAATAGGCATTGATCTCCGCATACAGCTCCTGTTTTGCCTGAAGCGTTCGGAAACACTGCCAGGTGCGGTCCCTGAAATACAACAGCGCCTCATAATAATTTTCATGAAAACGGTTCACCAGATTCTCCGCTTCCTTATAGTGATAACAATACAGCGACTCCGGGATCACACAGATTTCATTGCACTTTTCCAGCACCTGCATGGAAAAGGCCATATCCTCACAGATGGCAAAGTCCTCCCCGAAGCGGATAGCATTTTTCAGAAGCAATTCCCTGCGGATCAGCTTATTCCATGGCGGATTGAAAAATTCCCGCCGAAAGTCCGACAAAAACCGCTCCTCCAGATATTCTTTTCCTCCACCGCAGAAAGCTTTTTCCGGAAGGTTATCCACACGTTCCTTCGTCTGTTCCACCAGATAGGTAAAACCGCACACCGAAAGATCCGCGCCGGATGCTTTGGCCTTTTGATATAAAGTTGCCAGGGTATCCGGGAACAGGGTATCATCACTGTCCGTAAAAAAAAGATATTCTCCCTCTGCCTTACAGATCCCCAGATTTCTGGCACTGCTGACACCGCCGTTTTCCTTGTGCCAGACCCGGACCCTTGTATCCTGCACTGCCAGTCTGTCACACAATGCCGGAGAGCCATCCCTGCTGCCGTCATCGATAAGCAGCAGTTCCCAGTCGGAAAAGCTCTGCCGGAAAATACTGTCCACACAGCGATGCAATTCCTTTTCCGCGTTATACACCGGCACTACGATACTGATTTTTGTCTCTCTCATTTTTCTCCATCACACTACATATTCTCTGTGCCACCTTGTCCCAGGAATACTCTCGCAGATACCATTCCCTTCGCCGTTCCACTTCCTCCCGGTATTTCGGATCCCGCAGCACTTCCCACAGATCCTGTGCCAGTCTCTGCGCATCCTCCCCGGAAATAAGCCTGCCGGTGCATCCGTCCTCAATAAATTCCGGCATGGCATATTTGTCCCTGCCGATGCAGGGCAGCCCGTAAGTAAGCGCCTCCGCAAATACCAGTCCGTAGGCTTCAAAATAAGACGGCATACAGAAGACATCACACAGGTTATAATAATCTGTCAGTTTTTCAGGCCCCAGATCCCCCAGCAGGTGGATCTTCTGCCAGTCCGCCTCTTCTACCGTGATCTGTCTCTCCCTCAGAGCGTCCCGGATGTCCGACTCCTTTGCCCCCGCCAGATACAATTCCGCTGACCCCAGATATTTTTTCCGCAGAATTGTGAAGGCCTGTACCACCAGCGGACCGCCTTTCCGCACAAAATTCCTCCCCACGAACAGAATCCGTCGTCCTTCCTTTTGTCCCTGCCGGATCCCTGCGGCATCCACATTGATGCCGCCTCCCACCGCATGGACCTTTTCCCGGGGCAGCCCGCATTCCCGGATCAGGAACTCCGAAAGCCACCGGCTCATGGTAAACACCGCTTCACTGTGCCGGTACTGTTCCAGTTGCCTCGCCGCCCGACGTTTCAGTATCTCTTGCGGCACCTGATCATACTCGCAGTACCGATAGCCCACCGGGTCTTTCTTCTGCAGCCACAGAATCGCAGATATCGAGAGATCCTGATAAACATATGATGCAAACCGCACCCCGATCGGCCAGCCGCCAAACTGAAATACCGGCATCTTTCGGCGATTTCCATGGCTGTGTTTCCATGCCGCATACCGTCCCGCCAGCCGCAGCCGGTCCCGCAGGACCGGCCCGGGGGCCAGTCCTTTCTTCCTCTGAAGTCTCCGAAATATTTTGCGGTACAGCGGATCCGAAAGCGCCAGATCCTGCACCTGCAGATAAGGTTCCATGGCCTGCCGCAGGGACCAGGCTGTGCCGGACCAGGTTTTCTTCTTATCCTTGTACCACAGACATACATACAGTACTTCCGTCATAATTATCTCTTCCTTTCCGCATACAATGCGATCTGTGTGCATCCGTCCGTGATATCGTAGCATACTGCCCACCGGGTCCCCGGCACCGCCACATCGATATCAAAGGGGAAGTCCTCAAAGGCCATGTCTGCCGTTCTGTCCTCATAAGGCGGACACGCCTTAATGGGCAGTGTTATGGTCTGTCTGGGAGTCACGATCAACAGTATCCTCTCCTGCGCCGTATCGTTGGTCACGCTGAAATGGATCAGTCCCTGCTCATCCACGAATCTGCTGCCTACATACAAAGTGTCCGTCGCATGGATATTCTCCATGGTGACCCCCTCTGTGACATTTCGATGATAGAAGGTTCCATAACGGGCCGCGTCCCCTACCGAGATATTGCACAGCATCACCTTTTCCAGGGAAAAACCGTCTTTTACCAGCGTGTAGATGGCGTAGCCGCCTCCATTGAGAATGCAGTTTGTGAAATAGATCCCTTTGGCACCGCTTTTCTCCGGGGCGATCATAAGGCAGGCATTCACATAGCTGTCCCCTCCGGGAATCGCCGGTACTTCGAATCTGCAGTTATCAAAGGAAATATTCTCCGCCGGAAGGGAAGGATAACCGAAAATCTGCACTCCGTCGGAGTGTACCGTATCCTTGCTGTCCGGGTGTGCCAGATCTGCAATATAGCAGTCCCTTAATGCCACATTCCGGTAGGGGTTCAATGCGTCTCCGCTGCTGCCTCCCAGACGGCACCGGGTAAACGTGGCATTACTTCCCTGAAAGTTACGCAGGGTACAATCTTCGAACACATAAGATATCCGGGCATCCTCCCGCCCGGTCGTGACCGCATCGAATTTACAGTTCCGAAAAGTTACCGTGGTCTCCCCGATGATTTTGCCCTCGTTGACCATCAACAGCGCATACCGGGAAAAATCCGTATCCCTTATCTCTATCTCATTCCCTGCCTGTCGGTTGCTGTAGACCAGATCCAGTGCCAGTTGTCCCCCTGCTCCGGTCTTGTACTGAATTCCACCGTAAGTCCCGGGTTCCACAATCTCCGTCAACTCCGTATCCATATTCACACCGGTGTTAAAACGGTCCGGGATCTCTCTGGGCGCCGCCTGCGTCCGGATTCCCAGACTCATACACAACGCTATTCCAAACAGCCAAAAACTTTTTCGCATTTTCGTTTCCTTTTCTAACTATTCGATGTAGCGGAATAGTTACTTTTTAAATTACCTTATGTATCTATACTCCGCTTTGTGTTGCGGATCCGACATATTTTCCCATTTTTCCCGGGAGATCACCTGGAACAGTGCGATGGGAAGATACGCATACTTGATGGTCTGCAACGTATCCATCCACCACAGATTTAAAAAGTATCCGCAGACTGCCAGTACCAGGCATAGCATCGTCCTGTCCTTCTTTTGGATCCCGCTTCGCAGCATCTCCACCACCGCCTGCAGGATAAACAGCCCGTAGACCACCAGCCCCGGATACCCGTATCGGATATAATTGGCCACGTAGAAATTGTCGATGGAGCGGATTGTGGCACCTCCCGGAATGTACCAGGAGAAATGATATCCGGAGCCCTGTCCCAGCCAGGGGTTCAGCCAGTCCACCGCAAAAATATCCAGCAGGGCATCCCGATAGGAGGCACTGTTGGCAAGGGAGGTGCTGTCCACACCGTAGCGAATGGCATAGGAGGTTCCAAACATCTCATCCACCACCGTACTGAGCTGCAGCAGAATATAATGTCCCGGCGGAGAATTCGGAAACAGAAAAGCCAAAAGCAAAACCAGAAGTCCCGCCGGCACTATTGTAAACAACAACTTCGTCCGCTGCTCTCCCGGGGCCAGCACAGTCAGCAGCAAAAGCTCCAGCCCCATGACCGCCAGCGTGGAACGGGATCCCGTAAGGAACACATTTACCACCACCAATAGCAGGAGAGGCAGATGCCGAAACAGCGTGAAACAATGTTTCTCCTCATCAATGCATAATAATGGCAAACCGGAGATCAGGATCAGCCCATAGGCCAGCGAATGATTGGCCGGCCCCATGATCCGGTAGGAACCGGAGCGGATCATGCCTCCGGTATAAAGCCCCCTGATCGTCTCTAAATAGGCAAAGGGTGTCTTTCTCATGACCGCCTCCACGAGTCCCAGCACACACAGAAACAGAAGCATCCGCCGGAAAAGTACCAGAAATCCATCACTTCCCAGATACTCCCGCAGTACATAGATCACCAGAAAAGCTCCCAAAAGTTCGATGAAAGGGTAAAGAAATGTCCCTATGTGAAAACGCAGCACGGCCGTATAGAAACAGATCCCCAGATATACCGCCATAAGAGGCCGCAGTTTACAATTTTTCACACCATCCCAGAACACTTTTTTCCGGGATTCTTTACTCAGCAGAAAGAAACACAGAAGCGTTATGAGCATTCGCTGTGCCGTCAGATCAAATCCCGGCAGCCGGATTCCGAAATACTGCGGCAAAATATAATAGGTCACAAGAAAACAAACCGACAGAAACTGCCCCAGGCTCCGCTCTCCGCAGTTTTCAAAATAGTGGTTGCTGCTCTGCCAGCCCTGCCCCGCTACTTTCGTTTTTTCCACCAGATATCTGCTCATCGTCTCACCCTCTGACTGCCATGGCAAATTCCACCGGCAGAGATTTTTTACTGTGGTAGCAATCCCGGTATTTCCATGCCAGTGGTACGATATTCCACAGTTTTCGCTGTTCCATCAGTTCGATGCGAAGCCCGGTTGCCCGGATATTTCGCCTTAGCAGTTCCTTTGCTTCCTCCGGCATTCCACGGTCCTCGGCGAACCGCAGGGTGGTTTCATGACTTTTCTGCAGCTCCCGGAAAAAGGCAATTCGTCTGTCCAGATCCCGCATTTTGCGCTTGGACACGTTCCCCGAATGCATTCGCCGCCGTAACGTGACACTGTGCAGAATGTAACAGCCGTCCATGCAAAGGGACAGTTTCCAGGCGTATTCATCATGCGCCCAGCCGGGATACCAGTATTTCTCTGTCTCTTCCAGAAACTCCCTGCGCAGACACATGGTACAGCCCTCACTTCCGATAAAAATATGGGCCGGGCTCCAGGTAACATGTTCCAGGCTCCCGTCCCCCCGGAAGCTTTTCAATACCCGTCTGCTGATCGTCGGGGCATCGGGATCCACCGTAAACGGTACAAATTCCGATCCCAGCACCAGTATCTCACTGTGTTTTTCCATCCGGCCCACCATCATTTCCACCCGGTCCGGTTCCCAGATGTCATCCTGATCGCAGAAAAAGACATAGTCGCCGTCCGTCTCTTCCACCGCTGCCTTGAAATTCTCCGCATACCCCAGTCTTTTCCCGTTCTGTGTGATCCGCCATGCCGGTGCCAGCCCGTAAGTCTCCAGATATTCCCGCACGATCTCCACGGTCCGATCCGTGGAACCGTCATCCCGCAGGATCACCTGATCCACCGGAAGGCTCTGAAGTCGGATGGACTCCAGCTGTTCTGTGATAAATCTGGCCCCGTTATAAGTGGCCATTGCTACCGATATCCGCATATTTTCCCCTTTTCTCTCCGTCCCTTTTTCCGTCACGTCAATCCTCCCGGTCCGCATCTGCCGATGGCTCCCCCACAGATCCCGCACAATGCCGGTGTGGCGATCCGCAGATAACGGCCTTTTAATCCATTACCCAGATAGGGATTTTTCCGATACTTCGGGAAATTTTCCCGAAGAAATGTGAAAGTCTCCTCCCGCAGAGATTTTCGCAGTTTCCGGTCCCGCACTCTGGAGATCCGCCCCATGGAGCTGCACAGCAGGATCCTGGTGCAGAAATATTCCAGTTCTTTCCCATAGGTCTCCATCAGTTCTTTTTCCCGGTAAAACCGACAGGCATCCTGCAATACCGGAAAGATATTTCCCACCCGCCTGCTTTTATTGTCATTCATGGTGGAATCCCCTCTGTCCCGGTGATAGACATAGACTCCCAGCATTTTCGCCTGCTTTTTCACAAAAGGACGCAGCTTCAGGTAGAAAGAGGTGTCTTCATAGATATAGCCCTCCGGGAACCATATGTCATTGTCCGTAAGCAGTCTCCTGCGGATCAGCTTGTTCCAGGGAGCCGCCGAGCCGTAAGAGCGCTTCTCCCTGCCGTCTTCCTCCAGATAGTGAAAATCACATTCCACCAGATCCAGTTCTTCCGAGCGGGCCCTGGTATACATGGCCGCATACATACGCCTGTCCACATAATCATCCGAATCCACGAATCCCACATAATCTCCTGTGGCAGCCGCAAGCCCCGCATTTCTTGCTTTTCCCTGCCCTGCGTTTTTCTGGGTGATGACCCGGATGCGTTCCGGCTCCCCGGCACGGTATCTTTCCAGAATCTGCAAAGAGGCATCCGTGGAACCGTCATCCACGAAGATCAGTTCCAGCGAAGACAGTGTCTGCTCTGTCAGGGAACGGATACATTCCTCCAGATATTTTTCCGTATTGTATACCGGAATGATCACGCTGACTGCCGGCATAAGATTTCCTCCACACTATGTAGTAAAAATTCCGGAAAATACAGACTGATCTCCCCGTGTTCCTTGTAATGAGCCACATCCTCGCTGCAGCGGTATCCCTTTTTTGCCAGGTCCCGACGCAGATAACGGATATGTTCCTCATAGGTGTGCTCACTGTCGGAATAGTGCAGATAGATCCTCTGGGAAGGTGCATAACGATTGGCTGCCACCTTCTTCGGAAGATACTCATTGAGGAATTCGATCTTTTCCTTGCAGACCCGGCCGGCAATATGCTTCAATGCCTCGATATTCCCGGTATCCAGCAGGCTTTGTCCCAGAAAATACTGGGGACCGCCCACCACCATATAGCTGCCCGGATAGTCCAGACCGAAATTCAGTGCCGTATACCCGCCTTTACTGGAGCCGCAGAAGATCAACCGTTCTGCCCCGGTCTCCTCCCGCACCCGGTCGATCAATTCCTTTACCGTGGCTGCCTCCTCGAACCTCATGTTGCTGCCCAGATAAAAAGAACCTCTGTGATCTGACGCAAAATCATCCAGCAGAAACAGCTTGTTACAGGGAACTTCCTTTAACGTCCGGACATAATTGTATCTGGCCCGGATCCCTTTTCTGGTACAGGAGCTGAAAACGATGATCAGATCCCGGGAGTCCGCCCGGTCCAACATATATTTTAATGTCACTCCCCGGGAGCGGTACTTTTTCTGATCCCGCAAAAGACGCAGCTTCGTCATCATATACTCTCCCAGTTTTTTCCCCTTTTTACGAAATTTTTGAATGTTTTCCATGGTTCTCCCCCTCTTCCGCAATTAAAAAATTCTCAATGTCCTTAAGGATCCTCCGGGTATTGGAATGGTATCCGGCAAAATCCCTGCTGCCGGTGTCCCGGATGCAATCCCCCAGTTTCTCACTGTCATAGCAGGCACAAATCAGGTTCATTTCGTCGAATTCCCGAAGCAGCTGTACCTGATGATCGTCCACATGTTCTCCGTAGCTGGCAAGCCTGGGCACTGCGATCACTTTTTTTCCCTGTTTTACCGCACCGATGATCACACCGGTTCCCCCGTGGGTAATGACCATCCGGCATTCCCGCAGTTTTCCGGCGAATCCCTCTCTGTCCAGAAAGCGGCAGAATTCATAATGCTTTGGCTGATAATCACTGGCTCCGATCTGGGCAAACACCTCCTCCCCGATCATGCCTTCCTCGATCAGCAGATCTATCTTTTGTAACAATCGATTGAACTGAAACTTCTGAGATCCGGTCGTTACAAATATCATCCTAATAAATTCCTCCCAGGCAGATCGCATCCGGATAGATTTCCTTCATCTGTGCCCATTGGACATAAAAACGATCCGCATAATGATATAACAGTTTTCCCGTCAGTGTGGCTGATGTCACCTTGGCAAAAGACTCGATGTAGATCAGCTTCCTGCCGGAAAGCTTGGCTTCCATGCACAGCGGGATCATGGCCAGCACCCCGGTGCAGACTACCACATCCGGCTGTTCTCTGTGCAGCAGCCGCAACGAATCCACGGTATTTTTCAACAGATATAAAGGACATCTCCACTGTCTCCGGTTCACTTGCTGCAGGTAATAACATTTCACCGGTGTCTTCACCTCATAGCCCGTTTTCTCCGTTACCACAAAGCTTTCGTATTTTTCCATCAACGGTTTTAACATCATCAGCTGTTCAAAGTGGCCGCCGGACGATGCGGCAAAACATATTTTCATAAAGACCTCCCGGATATATTTTTCAAACTGCTTCTCCATTTTGCTGTTTATATTCCTGCCAGTATTGCTGCAATCTATAGTTACAATCCTTGGATTTCGGCGGCAGGCCGTTGAACAGAATGCCACAGATATCCGCATCCACCTGCTCTAACAGTGTCACCGCCGCCTTTTCCCGGCTCATATGGCTGACACCGGCCCGCACCACCAGCAGATAGGCGGTAACTTCATGGGACAATAGCAGGGCATCCGTCACGATTCCCACCGGCGGCAGATCGATAATGATACAGTCGTACCGGCACCGCAATGTCGTAAGCAACTCCTTCATCCGTTCTCCACCCAGCAGTTCGGAAGGATTCGGCGGATTCTCTCCTCCCACCAGCACATCCAGATTCTGCCGGTATTCCACAATCTGCGGTGCCTCCCGCAGTCCCGCCAGATACTGGCTCAGTCCCAGTCTGCCCCGGAGCTTTAACAGGGATGCCACCGACATATTCCGCATGTCTCCGTCAATGAGTAATACTTTTTTGCCCAACTGGGCATAGCTGATGGCGATATTGACACTGTTCAAGGTCTTGCCTTCATCCTTATCCGCGCTGGTGACGGCATAGACCGGACAGCGTTCTCCTTTTCCCGTGAACAGCAGGTTGGCCCGGATGGTATTATAAGATTCCTTCACGGCAAAAGAACTGTTCTCCCCCAGCACCAGTACCGGTTTGCTCTTCCGGTCCGGCGCCTGGATCTGGGGAATGTCTCCCAGCACGGGGATCCGGAACGCCAGCTTCAGTTCGTACCGCCTGCGGATCGTGGTATCCATCAGTCCCGCCAGCAAAAACAACACAAAAGATGCCCCAAAGCATCCGGCAAAGCCCGCCAGTGCATATTTGACCAGGCTGGTGGAACTGTAGGGTGCTTCCGGCAGTGTGGCATAATCGATCACCTCAATACCGCCGGACTTCACGATCCGGCTGATTTCCTTCGGTGCCACCCTGCCGATGGCATTGGCCAGTTCCATGGCTCGGTAAGGATCACTGTCATAGGTATAAACATAGAACACTGCCGTGTTTTCCACCACACTGGTGCCGATCCTTCCCGACAGAGCTTCCGTTCCGTAATCCAGTCCGGCTTCCTCCAGCACTTTCTGAAGGATTGTGTTGCTTTTCAGGATCAATATGTAGCTCTGTACCAGATTCTTGGCCTGGGTAAATTCGGAATTTGAGATATTGACCGAGGAATCGTACACATAGTCCGGATCACTGTATACATAGAAGGATACCTCCGCCCGGTAGAGTGTACTGTTGGTCAGATACGCATAAGCGCCTCCGGCCATTCCTCCCAGTACCCCCAGGATCATAATATATGCGATCCTTTTTCGCAGGATCCACAGGATCTTCTCCAGATGAAAATTATTCAAGATCGTTTCCAACATCGTCCTCTCCTTTTCGACAAATTCTGCTTTTCCCCAAAATGAAAATATCCACCAGGGAATTCCCTGATGGATATCTTGCACCGGACATCGGCCTGTCCGTTTTCTTCCTATGTAAAAACCGTATAAATGATGTTAGTAATCTATGCTGCCATGCCTCCGCTTATACACTCCGGAAGCACTTCTGTATATAAAGACGGTACCAAGATGCGGAATGGCTCAGTATTTGTTATCTTTTTTTCTAATAAACGATATGTTATAATGAGCGTAAGAGAGCCAGAGGGAGCTTGCTCACTCTCGGCGAACGGCGAAGTGATTGAGTGATGAAATCACGAAATAATGAGCGTAGGCATGAGAAGTGCCAGACACGGATATTACACAATTTGACTGCTTGCAGGCAAACATCACAACTAACGATTCCAAAGGAGTGAACCTATATGATACAGAAAAAGAAATTCGTAAAAACTTTCCGCAACACCAAAACCGTGCAGTTAGTTCTTCTTCTGCTGTTGGAGGCCGCCTATGTTCTGGTCCTGACTCTGCACCCTGCACTGGGCACAAAGCTTTTCGAAGACAGGACTCTGTTTATCTTATGCACACTTTCCTGGATCCTTGCATTATTTAATCTGATATGGCTATTGTACGATTTCTATAAATTACGCACCTTTGCGGAAGAAAGCCATGCACTGAACCGTGCAGCCTTTCTGGATCATCTGACCGGCATTCCCAACAGACACGGTCTGGATGTGGTCTTTGAGACTTATGACTCTCCGGAATCTCTGGCACATGTAGCCTGCTACATGGTGACCATCACCAACCTAAAGGAGATCAACCAGACCATGGGCCACGTCGTAGGTGACCAGATGTTAAAAGATTTCTCCGGTATTCTGGAGAGTGTCGGTGATGCCTTCGGTGTGGTGGGCCGTAACGGAGGCAACGAATTCCTGATGATCGTCAACCACGGCTCCCATGATACCATGGAGTATTTCATCGAAAGTCTGGACCAGCAGTTAAAAGAATACAACGAGGAGCACAGCAATGCCCCTATTCAGATCCAATACGCTTATATTTTGAACGAAGAGGCACATGCCGAGTATTTTTCCACCTTACTCACAGAGACCTACAACAAGCTGCACGCCTAAGGAACCCGTTAACGCAACAGTGAGACGAACGCATGAAAGACTTGAACATTTCTTACATTGCCGGTCTTGTGATCCGTGCCCAGCATAGCGACTCGGATGCCTTCGCGGAATTGTATGCTCTTACCTATAATAAAGTGTACAACTATACCAGGCATTATCTGCGGGATGCATTTTTAGCCCAGGACGCCATGCAGGAGGTCTACATACTGGCTTTGAAAAACATCGGAAAACTGAATGATCCCACCGTTTTTATTGCCTGGCTGAACCGTATCTGTTTCCATGTCTGCTATGACATGACCCAGAAGAATCGTCCACAGAATGACTGTCAGGTACTAAACCAGGAAATTCTGGATATTCTTCAGGATCCTCATCTGGATGCCAATCCGGAACTGCACTACCAGCAGAAGGATGAGTATTCCCGCCTGACGGAAGCTTTGGAACAGTTACCCTTTAATGAAAAACAGGTACTGATCATGCGTTATTATAACGACATGAAGCTGGAAGAGATCGCCGCCGCCATGGAAATCAGCCGTAGCAGCGTCAAACGCTATATTGCCTCCGGACAGGAGCATTTGAAAGAAAGTATGAAAGGATAACAGAATGATGTTTTTTCATAAAAAGAACCGATATGAACTGGACATGACGACTGCCAACAATGCTCTGCAGAACATCCTGTCCAGCTGTAACCAGCCGGTCAATACGATCCCTTTTGACAAGCTGGTGCTTCGCAAAAAAGTAAATGCCGCCTCTTACAACCGGCTGATTGCTGCCACAGCACTGATCTTTGTGCTGACGTTTTTGTCACCGCTTGCCATTGTTCCTCTCTCTGAGATGACTGAGAAGCTGCTGGCCCCCACACCTGCGGTGCTTGCACTGGATTATGTGGAAAATAATATTTTAAGCCTGGAGTTCACCGGTGACAACATTCTTTACGAAGAAGCCTTTATGGAGACCATGTCCGGAGAGATCATTGAACCGCTCTCTGTGGATCCCGCCAAAGGTGTGATCAATTTCCCGTTTCTGTCCGAAGAAGCCAATATTTATGTTCCCGTCAGAAACGGTGAGACCCTCCACCTGCTTTTTACTCCCGATAGTGTAACGGGCCTGGAACAATAACAACAGGATGTAACGATTTCTATGCGGATACCTAAATTATCTGCGCAGTTGCGCATTTTACTAATTACATATTGCATGACGACCGGGCTGTGTGCCTGCGGATCCGGTTCCGGCACTCTGCCCGCGGATGCCCCTGTTGCAGACACTTACGACGAGCAATCCCCCACCGTTCCCCCTTCTGCGGATACGAGTGTCGGCTCTTCGGATACTGTTTCTGCGGAAACCGAAATCGCAGCTAACACAGAGTCTCTCCGGGATGCCACCCCTGTCTGTCTCGTGCCACAGGCCGATGGAGCAGCGGTAGCTTCCAATGATGTGGCTGTCATTGACTATTCTCATATGTCTGACGGCTATGTCTGTGCCAATTACACCGGTACCTGTCCCAAAGTCAAGCTGCGTATCACCGGACCGGATACCATTGTCTATACCTACGATCTGCACGGTGGGGGCTATGAGACCTTTCCCCTGTCCTCCGGCGACGGATATTATGATGTGACGATCTATGAAAATATTTCCGGTACGAATTATGCCACCTGTCTGTATGCAGACCTGGATGTACAGATCACAGATGAATTCGGCCCCTTTCTCTACCCCAACCAATACGTGAATTTTACCGCAGACAGCAAAGTGGTAGCCAAAGGACAGGAACTTGCCGAAGGTGCTTCCTCGGATCTGGAAGTGATCACCCGGATCTATGATTATATTACCCGGAATATCACCTACGACTATGACAAGGCCTCAGATCCTCCCACGGGCTACACCTCCGATGTGGATGCCATTCTTGCTTCCGGCACCGGTATCTGCCTGGATTATGCCGCGGTAATGGCAAGCATGCTGCGAAGCCAGCGGATTCCTACCCGGCTGGAGGTCGGCTATGCTCAGGATGCCTACCATGCCTGGATCAGCGTCTATACCGCCGATACCGGCTGGCTGAACGGTATTATAGAATTTGACGGCAATGTCTGGACCCTGGTGGATCCTACGTTCGGTGCCAACACGGATGACAAGACTCTGAAAAAGTTCATCGGTGACGGCAGCAATTATATCCTGCAGAAAATGTATTAGTGAAAGGGAACAAAACGACATGAAGACCACAGAGAAAAAACTACTTTCCAACGAAGAAATCGCTTCTTTTTGCAGTCAGGCTGCCATGCTGTTTCAGGCAGGCATTCCTCCCGTGGAGGGTATGGCCATCCTGCAAAGTGATGCCCAGTCTCCCGAGGGCAAGGCAATCTTTGAAGAGATCCTTGCTGTATGCCGACAGGGTGAAAGCTTTCACAAAGCTCTGGAAGCCACAGGTGTCTTCCCCGATTACTGCCTGCACATGATCGCCCTGGGTGAAGAATCCGGTAATCTCGATGTGTGTATGAGTTCTCTGGCGAACTATTATGAAAAGGAGGATGCCATTGCCGGCAGCATCCGTGATGCCGTAACGTATCCCTTTATCATGATTGCCATGATGGCTGCTGTCATCGTGGTACTGGTCAGTCGTGTCATGCCGATCTTCGAACAGGTCTATGTGGAACTCGGCAGTGAGATGACCGGTTTTGCTGCGTCACTTTTGCGCCTTGGCAACCATCTGAACCGGTACTCCTTTATTTTCGTAAGTATTCTATGCGTATTATTGTTACTGTACCTTTTTGCTACCAGGACCCAGACCGGCAAACGTGTCACCGCCCGGTTTCTGAACTGGTTCCCTCTCACCAGACGCTTTTATGAAAGTGTGGCCTGCGAACGTTTTGCCAGCGGTATGGCCCTGACCTTAAGCAGCGGTATGGATACCTATTCCAGCCTGGATATGGTAGCCGCTCTGGTAGGCAATGAGAAAATGAAGCAGAAGATCCTAAGCTGTAAGGACGCCATTAATGCCGGTGCCAATTTTGCCGAGGCTCTGACCGGTGCAGGAATCTTCAATCACCTGTATTCCCAGATGGTATCCGTCGGTTTTCGCAGCGGTAACGTAGATGTGGTTCTCAAAAAAATAGCGGATCGTTATGAAGAAAATACCAACCGCAGACTGCAATCCATCATTGCCATTCTGGAGCCGACCCTTGTCATTATTCTGTCGGTGATCGTGGGCTTGATCCTGTTATCGGTCATCCTGCCTCTTATGGGTATTATGACCAGCATCGGATAGGAGTGCGATACTATGAATCGTTTTGAGCAAAAAAGTATGTCCCTCGGGCGTAAATTGATCTATCTGCTTCCCGTTCTGGCTTTTCTGGTATTGTTTGTTCTTTTTCTGCGGGGAATCGGCTCCGTCAATGAATCTACTTTGAGCAAACAGCAAGAAAGTCTGGAAACCGCATTGGAACGCAGTATTTCCCAATGCTACGCCGTAGAGGGCTGTTATCCTCCTTCTCTGGAATATCTGGAGCAGCATTACGGACTGTTGTATGATGAAGACAGTTTCTTCATTGACTATGAATATTATGGCAGCAACCTTCTTCCGGAAGTCACTGTACTTCGCCGGACCGGTGCTCACTAAAGGAGTTTCTGACATATGAATAATAGAAATCATCAGAAACAGGAAAAGCATTTTATTGTGGATATCTTGTTCGTTCTGGCCCTGTTCGGTGTATTTGCCGTCTCCGCACTGGCTCTGGTTACGATCGGAGCTGATGTATACCAGCACACTGTGGAAGATATGGGTGTCAATTACGAAAGCCGGACGGCAGTGTCCTATATCATGGAAAAAGTACGGCAGAACGATACCGCAGACAGTATTTCCCTGACCAATCTGGAAGATGTCCCGGCACTGTGCATGCTTTCCGAAATTGACGAAGAAACTTATTGCACTTACCTCTATCTGTATGACGGACATTTAAAAGAACTTTTTATGCGGGAAGGCGCTTCCCTCGGCGGACAGGTTCTGCCTGCCGGTACGGATATTATGGAATTGCAGGAGTTTTCCTTATCCTATGCAGCGGATGATCTGATCCGGGTATCCCTGCGAACTGCCTCCGGCGAGGCACACACTTTTTATATCCATGTGCACTGTAATACTACCGCAGATTAGAAACCGTACAGAAAGGATTCCGAACTTATTATGAAACATTCCAGATCCAGTTTATTTTTAATGGAAATGATCATAGCGATCCTGTTTTTCTCACTGGCCAGTGCCGTCTGTATCCAGTTGTTTGCCAGATCACATCTTTTGAGTACACAGACGGTAAACCAGAATCATGCCGTCATTCAGGCACAGAATCTGGCAGAGTCCTACCTCTCTCTGGAAGGCAATGTGACTGCCATGCAGGACTTATTCTCCCCCTCGGAGCTGATCGATGAAAATACGCTCCACCTTACCTTTGACAGCAGCTGGAATCTGTGCACTGTGGGAGATACTGCCGGCTTTATTGCAGAGCTGAAAAGTACCCCTGCCGGAGAGACCGGAATTATGGAGGGCAGGATCACCGTCTATGATGTATCTGCTCCCGAATCTCCCATTTATACACTTTCTGTCATGCACCACACTGCGGAAAGGAGGGGTTCCCATGAATAATTCCTCTAAGAAAAAACAATTCGGCATGAATGTCGGATCTGCCTCGATCCTGTTGGTATTTGTGATCCTCTGTCTGGTGTCCTTTGCCGTACTGTCCATTGTCAGTGCCAATGCTGACAGCAAACTCAGCGCCCGCGTGTTGGAACGTACTACCGCTTATTACACCGCCTGCAATCAGGCAGAACAGTCCCTGGCAGGTATGGATAATACTCTGCGGCGTGTCTATGCATCCAGCGACAGCGCAGATGTTTACTTTTCTTCCGTAGGCCACGGGAAGTCCTATGTGATCCCCATTTCCGATTTACAGTCCCTGCAGGTGACCATCGAGATTCTCTATCCGGAATCCGAGGAAGATACCTTTTATCAGATTACTGCCTGGCAGGTTCTGAATACTGACGAATTGCAATAATCCTTCCGATTTTAAAAGGCTCTCCGGGAAATTCCCGGAGAGCCTTTCATATTAAAGTCTTTTTATTTTACTGATTATCAGCATCTGTTCCCACTTCCACAGTTTCTGCTTCTGTGTTCACATCCTCATTCAGTTCTGCACCTTCCGCATCCAGTTCACTTCCGTCGCTCAGGTTCAGTTCTGCATCATCACCGTACATATCTCCACCGAAATCAATGGTCTCTACGGCATCGGTGCTCAGTCTGGTGTTACGATATCTCTTCATTCCGGTTCCTACAGGAATCAGCTTACCGATGATAACGTTCTCCTTCAGACCGATCAGATTATCTACCTTACCCTTGATAGCAGCTTCTGTCAGGACCTTGGTGGTCTCCTGGAAGGATGCTGCGGACAGGAAGGACTCGGTTGCCAGTGCTGCCTTGGTAATACCCAGGATGATACGCTTACCTTCTGCAGGCTCTTTGCCTTCAGCGATCAGCTTCTCATTCATCTCTTCGAAATCCAGAACGTCTACCAGTGTTCCGGGCAGGAACTCGGTATCGCCGTTGTTCTCGATACGAACCTTCTTCAGCATCTGACGTACCAGGACTTCGATATGCTTATCTGCGATATCTACACCCTGCAGACGGTATACACGCTGTACTTCACGAAGCATGTAATCCTGTACGGCACGAATACCCTTGATTTTCAGCAGATCGTGAGGGTTTACACTACCTTCGGTCAGTTCATCACCGGCCTCCAGTACCTGGCCGTCGATAACCTTGATACGGGAACCGTAAGGGATCAGATATGCCTTGGATTCACCGGTCTCTTCGTTGGTAATTACCACTTCACGCTTCTTCTTGGTATCACGAATCTCAGCCTTGCCGCCGAACTCAGCAATGATTGCAAGTCCCTTGGGCTTTCTGGCCTCGAACAACTCCTCGACACGGGGAAGACCCTGTGTGATATCGTCACCTGCGACACCACCACTATGGAAGGTTCTCATGGTCAGCTGGGTACCGGGCTCACCGATAGACTGTGCAGCGATGATACCAACTGCTTCACCTACCTGTACGGCTTCACCGGTTGCCATGTTGGCACCGTAACATTTTGCACAGATACCAACGTGTGAACGACAGGTCAGGATCGTACGGATCTTCACTTCCTCAATGGGCTCACCCTGTGCATTGACACCAACGCTTAAGATCTTGGCAGCGCGGCTGGGGGTGATCATGTGGTTGTGCTTAACGATCATGTTGCCGTCTTTATCATAAATATCCTCGCAGGAATATCTTCCTGTGATTCTGTCTTTCAGGCCTTCAATGGTCTCTTTACCATCCATGAATGCCTTGACTACCATACCGGGAATCTCAGCCTGACCCTCGCAGCAGTCTACTTCACGGATAGAAAGTTCCTGAGATACGTCAACCATTCGTCTGGTCAGATAACCGGAGTCTGCAGTACGCAGAGCGGTATCGGACATACCTTTTCGTGCACCATGTGCGGACATGAAGTATTCCAGTACGTCCAGACCTT
>JBNMJR010000016.1:0-22193 GCA_050873925.1 Acetatifactor sp. | reverse complement strand
GCATTCGTCATCGGGGTTCCCGTAGGATTCGTGAATGTGGAAGCCGCCAAGGAGCTGATCCTGGAGACAGATGTTCCCTATATCATCAATCGCGGAAGAAAGGGCGGCAGTAACGTGGCAGCAGCCATCTGCAATGCCCTGCTGTATGAACTGAGGAAAGAACGACTCCGGTAACAATTTAAAGATTTGATCACGATATAATGAGCGCAAGAGAGCCAACATGCTTGCAGGATTGGCGACCGGCGAAATGCATTGAGTGAGCTATGCTCACGATATAGTAACAGTGAGGTAGAAAACATGCGGTACGGATTTACCACAGGGAGCTGTGCGGCGGCAGCGGCCAAGGCGGCCGCCTATATGCTGCTGACCGGCAGGGAGAAAACACAAATCACCATAGAGACCCCCAAGGGCATCCCCTATACGGCTCAGATCCTTAACATCTGCCGCAAGGAGCGGGAGGTCAGCTGCGCTGTGGAAAAGGATGGTGGGGATGATCCCGATATTACCACCGGGGCATTGATCTGCGCGAAGGTCTCCTTGCCGCAGGAAGCTGGATGGAAAGCCGGAGAAGACCCCGGTGGCAAGACCGGAACCAGACAGATACGGGAGCAGGCGCAGGTCGTGATCGACGGCGGATTCGGTGTCGGCCGTGTGACGAAGCCGGGACTGGATCAGCCGGTGGGAAATGCCGCCATCAATCACGTTCCCAGAGAAATGATCGAGCGGGAAGTATTGCAGGTGTGTCAGGTGCTGGACTACCGGGGAATTCTGTCGGTGGAGATTTCGGTGCCGGAGGGCGAACGGCTGGCGGAGAGGACATTTAATCCGAGGCTTGGCATCGTGGGTGGTATTTCGATCCTGGGCACCAGCGGTGTCGTGGAACCCATGAGTACCCAGGCCATTCTGGATACGATCCGCGTGGAACTGCGGCAGCAACGGGCACTGGGGAGAGAAGATGTGGTGATTTCTCCGGGCAATTACGGACTGGATTTTTTGAAAAATACTTATCACTATGATCTGGATAAAAGTGTAAAATGCAGTAATTTTATCGGCCTGACCATTGATATGGCGGTGGAAGAGGGCTTCAAACGCCTGCTTCTGGCGGGGCATATCGGAAAACTCATCAAGGTTGCGGGCGGTATCATGAATACCCATTCCGGAGAAGGCGATTGCCGGATGGAACTGCTGACTGCATTTGCCGTAAAATGCGGTGTGGCATCGGAGGAAGCGGCAAGGATCCTGTCCTGTGTCACCACGGAGGAAGCAGTGTGGATTCTGGACGAATGCGGCAGACGGCAGGAAGTCATGGATTATGCCATGGAGCGCATTTTATTTTATCTGGACAAACGGGCGCAGGGAAAACTTGCAATCGAATGTATCATGTATGCCAATGATTTCGGAGCATTGGCTAAGAGTAAGGAGGCAGAAACATGGTTTACTTTGTTGGCGCAGGAAGCGGAGCAGCAGATCTGATCACGGTGCGGGGCATGCGCTTGTTACAGCAGGCGGATGTCATCATCTATGCGGGATCGCTGGTGAACCCGGAGCTGTTACAATATGCCAAAACGGGCTGTGAGATCCATAATAGTGCAAAACTGACCCTGGAGGAAGTGCTGCAGATCATGCAGGAGGCGCAGGCGCAGGGGAAAATGCTGGTGCGCCTGCACACCGGAGAACCAAGTATCTACGGAGCGGTGCGGGAGCAGATGGATGCGCTGGATGCATTACATATCCCTTATGAGAGCTGTCCGGGAGTCAGCGCCTGCTTCGGCGCGGCGGCTTCCCTGAATCTGGAATATACCCTGCCCGGTGTCTCCCAGACCCTGATCATCACCCGGATGGAAGGGCGAACCGGGGTGCCGGAAAAGGAAAGAATCGAAAGTCTGGCTGCCCATCAGGCTTCCATGGCCATCTATTTAAGTACCGGAATGTTGCGGGAACTGGGCCGCAGACTGATAGCAGGCGGCTATGCTCCGGATAGTCCGGCAGCCCTTGTCTACAAGGCAACCTGGCCGGAGGAAGAGACCTATATCTGCACGGTGGAGACACTGGCACAGGTGGCGGAAGAACACGGCATCACCAAGACGGCACTGGTACTGGTGGGAGATGTCATCACTCATGGCAATTACCGGAAGTCGAGATTGTATGCAGCGGATTTCTCCACCGAGTTCCGCCGGGCCAAAAGCAGTGTCGTGCAGGCAGAAAGAACGCAGGAGGAGCGGCGTGAAGATTAGTGTGATCAGCTTTACGAAAACAGGACAGCGGCTGTCGGAACGGATTCGGGAGAGTATGCACGGGGAAGATGCGGTCACGCTCTATACCAAGTGTTCCCGGAGAGAAAAAAAGACGGTGCAGGATGCGGATGACGGCGATGACATCATAGACGCAATCCACGTCCAAAGCAGTCTGTCAGCCTGGGCCGGAGAGCAGATGGCAGCCCATCATGCGCTGGTGTTCATCGGTGCCTGCGGTATCGCGGTGCGGGCCATTGCCCCCCGGATCACGGATAAACTGCATGACAGTCCGGTACTGGTCATGGATGAACAGGGACAGTATGTGATCCCGCTGCTGTCCGGGCACGTGGGCGGAGCCAATGAACTGGCGACCCGTCTGGCAGGAGAACTGGGAGCCACCCCGGTGATCACCACAGCCACGGATCTGCACGGCAGTTTCGCAGTGGACCTGTTTGCCAAAAGGAATGATCTGCAGATCTGTAACCGGGAAGGAATTGCCAGAGTGTCGGCAAAAGTACTGGCAGGGGAAGAAATCACCATGTCCGTACAGACAGGGCATCTGGCAGCGGGCGAGACCATTCCGTCAGAAATCCGGCTGTGTGCATATCCTCCCACGGAAAAAGCAGATGTTCTCATTGCGGACAGCACGGAGGAAGTATTTCGAAAAGAGGCGGCAGAACTGCTGTTACAGCCGAAAAAATATATTCTGGGCGTGGGTTGCAAAAAGGGAACGGACAGCGTAAAGCTGGAAGTGTTTTTAGGGAAAATACTGGAAAACCAGGGCATTGCCATAGAGCAGATCGCAGCACTGGCTTCCATTGATGTCAAAAAAGAAGAAAGGTGTCTGCTGGAATTCAGTGAAAGATACAGGATACCGTTCCGGACTTATACGGCACAGGAATTACAGGCGGTGCCGGGAGAATTTCACGGTTCCGGGTTTGTAAAGGCACAGGTAGGAGTGGACAATGTATGCGAACGTGCTGCCGTGCGGGCTGCCGGGGCAGGTGGACATATTTGTCTGGGCAAGCAGGCGCAGGACGGCATGACCGTGGCCATCGCAGAGAAAGAATGGAAGGTAAATTTTCATGAGTAACAGAATCTATATCATAGGAATGGGCCCCGGCAGGGAAGAAATGATGACCGGCGAAGCCATCACAGCATTGGAGCAGTCGGATGTGATCGTGGGTTACACCGTATATATCAAACTGTTGGGAGAGCGGTTCGCCGGAAAAAAACTGCTGACTACCCCCATGCGGCAGGAGACGGAACGATGTGAACTGTGTTTCCGGGAAGCGGAAGCAGGAAATCAGGTGGCACTGATCTGCAGCGGCGATGCGGGCATTTACGGGCTGGCATCGTTGATGTACGAGCTGGGAGTGAAGCACCCGGAGACGGAGCTGATTGTGATCCCCGGTATTACAGCGGCCAGCAGCGGGGCAGCGGTACTGGGAGCACCGCTCAACCATGATTTCTGCGTGATCAGCCTGAGCGACCTGCTGACTCCCCGGGAGAAGATCGAGAAGAGACTGCGGGCGGCGGCAGCGGGAGATTTTGCCATGGCAATCTACAATCCTTCCAGCCACAGGCGGAAAGATTATCTGCAAAAGGCCTGTGATATTTTACTGGAAACCATAGAGGAAGAGCGACCCTGCGGCTATGTGGAAAACATCGGCAGAGAGGGTACCCGCGCGGTGACCTGTACGCTGCGGGAATTAAGGGACCGGGAAGTCAATATGTTCACCACCGTATTTATCGGCAATTCGGAGACGGAGATCCTGGGGGACAAACTGATCACCAGAAGAGGTTATCAGGTTTAAAAAGGGAGAGAAGGCAGAGTGAAAAAGATCGTAATATTTGCGGGAACCACAGAAGGACGGCGGCTGTCGGAGATTCTGGCGGCTGCCGGGATCGGGCATACGGTATGTGTGGCAACGGAATACGGAGAGATCGTGATGCAGGAGCAGACAGGCACGGAAGCAGAGCAGACAAACGGCCGGTCCCTTGTAAGTCTGCACCGCGGCAGAATGGACCGGGAACAGATGCAGAAGTTTCTGCAGGATGAAGGTTATGAGATCGTGGTGGATGCCACACATCCCTATGCTCAGGTCGTTACGGAGAATATACGGGGAGCTGTGAATGCACTGAGATCGCTGAAAAAAGATGCGCAGTTTCCCATCTACCTGCGTCTGGAACGGGAAATTTCCAAGGCTCCGGAATCAGAGGATAATGCCGGAAGTATCCGGTATTTTGAAAACAACACAGACTGTTCACAAACGCTGGAAGATACAGAGGGCAATATTCTGCTGACCACAGGGAGCAAGGAACTGGCAACGTATTGTGCTTCCGGCAGATTAAATGACCGCCTGTATGTGCGGATCCTTCCGGGCAGAGAAAGCCTGGAACTGTGCATGGAGCAGGGAATCAAAGGCCGGCAGATCCTGGCATTGCAGGGACCGTTTTCCACAGAAATGAACGTTGCTATCCTGAAACAGTATGACATCCGTCACATGGTCACGAAAAACAGCGGCCGCACCGGAGGGTATCAGGAAAAGCTGGAAGCAGCGAAAATGCTGGGAATTCCTGTGTATGTGATAGAGCCGGAGCAGAAGACTTCGAATGCTGCCGGAAACAGTATGGGGACAGATGTGTATTCCTTTGCGGGGATCTGTGGACAACTGGAACAGCTGTGTGATTGTAAGCTCTCGCAGCAAGTCAGTCTGGAAATTCGTCTTGCGGGGATCGGCATGGGCAGCAGAGACTGTATGACAAAAGAAGTGCAACAGGCAATCGAAACTGCGGATATCCTGCTGGGTGCGGAGCGCATGATCGAAGGATATTCTGCCGGAATAGAAAAAAAGCCCTACTATATGGCTGCACAGATCCTGCCCTATCTGGAAAAATTACAGGAAAGCGAGAAAACGGCACAGCAGGATACTCTTCGGGTAACAGTTCTGTTTTCCGGGGATACCGGATTTTACAGCGGATGCAAAAAATTGTATGTGGCATTACAGGAAGCGATTGCAGCAGGACAACTGAGAGGCAGTGTAAAGATCCTGCCGGGAATTTCATCGGTGGTTTCTCTGGCAGCCCGGGTGGGAGAAACCTATGAGGATGCCGCCGTCTTAAGCATGCACGGCAAGAAACTGAACCGTCTGGCGGCAACGGTGGAGAGCCGGGAAAAGGTATTTTTACTGACTTCCGGTTGTGAAGACATTCATAAGATCGGACGGATACTGACAGAGGCGGGACTGACAGACTGTGAAGTGATCGTGGGATATCAGATGTCCTATCCGGAGGAAAACATACGGATCCTGACACCGGAGCAGTGTGAAGAGATCACGGAGGAAGGGCTGTATACCTGCCTGATCCGTAATCCACATCCACAGCCGGGACGCCTGACCCACGGAAGAGCCGATACCTGTTTCCTGCGGGATGCTTCCGGGACGGAAGGAAAGCTTCGCAGAACTCCCATGACCAAGGAAGAAGTCCGGGAAGTCAGCATCTGCAAACTGCACCTGACGAAAGAATCGGTGGTCTATGACATCGGCAGCGGTACCGGCTCCGTGGCGGTGGAAATCGCCGGATTGCCGGAACGGGTGCAGGTCTATGCCATTGAGAGAAAGCCGGAGGCGGTGGAACTGCTGCGGAAGAACAGAGAGCACTTTCACATGGACAATATGCAGATCATCGAAGCATTGGCACCGGAAGGACTGGAAGAACTGCCTGCGCCGACCCATGCTTTTATCGGAGGCAGTGGCGGCAGATTAATGGATATTTTACAGACCTTGTATCGGAAAAATCCGCACATGCGCATTGTGATCAATGCCATCAGTATGGAGACCATTGCAGAACTTCGGGAAATTCCGGAAGCTTTTCCGGTGGAGGAAGAGGAGATTGTGCAGATGCAGGTAAACCGTGTGAAGAAGCTGGGAAGCTATCATCTGCCGCAGGCGGAGAACCCGGTGTGGATCTGTTCGTTTACGTTCCGGGAGAGAGGGACGGATCCTGCGGAGAATGCGAAGAAAGCAGAGTAGGACGCGGGAGAGATCGGAAACAGTGAGAATGGAGAAGGACAGAGATGACCGGAGCACAGAAAAAGAAGATACGACGTATCATGATCGCCGCCCCCAAAAGCGGAAGCGGAAAGACTACAATTACCTGTGGCCTGCTGCAGATATTTAAGGAAAACGGAGAGGACGTTTCCTCCTGCAAATGCGGCCCGGATTATATCGATCCCATGTTCCACAGACAGGTACTGGGTATTCCCGCCAGAAATCTGGATACCTTTTTTACCGGAGAGGACGGCACAAGGAAGCTTTTCCTGAGAGACCGCAGGGAAGGCGGGCTTGTGGTCATGGAAGGTGTCATGGGGCTGTATGACGGACTGGGCGGTATTAGAGAGGAAGGGTCCTCCTATCATCTGGCCCAGGTGACGCAGACCCCCATTATACTGGTGGTGGATGCGAAAGGAATGGGAAGGTCGGTGATCCCTCTGATCGCCGGATTTCTGGCTTACGATGAGGCACACCTGATCAGTGGGGTGATATTTAACCGGATGTCCGCAGCTTATTATGAGATCCTGAAATCTCTGGCGGAAGAGGAACTGGGCATTGCGGTACTGGGATATTTTCCGGAAAATAACGACCTGCGGATCGCCAGCAGACATCTGGGCCTGTGCATGCCGGGAGAACTGGAAGACTTGCAGGGACAGATCCGGATGACGGCGGAAAAACTAAGGGAGACCGTAGACATTGCAAAGCTGTTGCAGATCGCAGAAGAAGCAGAGCCGTTGGAAATTGAGATGACAGCAGGAGTTTCCCAACCGGAAAAGGAATGTTGTGAAGAGGCAGCAGAAGAGCCCGGGGCCGGGGAAGAAGGCGAAACAATGCATCCGCGGATTGCTGTAGCCAGGGACGAAGCTTTTTGTTTTTATTACGAAGAGAACCTGCACCTGTTGGAACAGGCCGGGGCGGAACCGGTGTATTTTTCCCCGCTGCATGACAGGACATTGCCGGACAACATTCATGGATTGTTACTGGGCGGCGGATATCCGGAACTGTATGCCGGGCAGCTGAGTGAGAATGATGCCATGCGCACGGCGATACGGGAGGCAGTCACAAGTGGTCTGCCCACAGTGGCGGAGTGCGGAGGATTTCTTTATCTGCACACCACACTGACGGACAGAGAAGGACATTCCTATCCCATGGCGGGAGTCCTGCCCGGAAAATGCTTCGACACCGGGAAACTGGTGCGCTTCGGATACATCGAACTGGAAGAGACTGCCGGACATTTTCTGCCCTTAGGCGGCCGCATTTGTGCCCACGAATTCCACTACTATGACAGTGAAGACAACGGCGCAGACTGCACCGCCTTTAAACCCACCACCGGCAGAAACTACCCCTGCATCCATGTAGGAGAGAACCATTGGTACGGCTTCCCCCACCTCTATTATCCCTCCTGCCCGGAGTTCGCGGAGCGGTTTGTGGAGAAGGCTGCGCAATACAGACAACAGAGAATAGAAAAATGAACGTAGGCAAAAAATGAGCTCTATGCTATACTGCAAGGTATCGGAGATTGCTTTGACAGAGTAGGAGGATAGTCTGGTGGAAAAAGATCCATTTAAAGAATATATAAAAGAATCTGAGCCGGGTAAAAGAGATAAAGGCTATGTCTGGCATACAGCAATAGGTCTTCAGGTAGTAGATGGATTAAAACCGTCAAAATATCTGGTGGATACAGCAATCAGGAATATTGAGGGAGATATTTCCATTGATGAGGCAGGAGAGCTGTTAAACAGTTATTATAAAGAAAATCCGCCTTTGAATAGCGAAGACCGGACGGAAGAGGCAGATAAGGTAGCTGTGAGAATTGCCAAGGTTCTGTCTGAAAAAGCTTTCAGCTTTACTCCGAATGAATATATCTCCATTCACAGAAAACTGTTCACGGGAATTTACAGTCATGCCGGGAAAATAAGAGATTACAATATCACCAAGAAAGAATGGGTATTGAATGGTGCAACAGTGCTGTACGGTAGTGCCTCAGAACTACGGGCAACATTGGAATATGATTTCGCGGAAGAAAAAAAATTCAGCTACGGGAACCTCACAATGGATGAAATCATACATCATTTGGCTGTATTTGTGTTCAGAATCTGGCAGATTCATATATTTTCGGAAGGAAATACAAGAACCACCGCAGTATTTTTTATTAAATATCTGAGAACATTGGGATTTGAAACCACGAATGACATTTTTGCAGAAAATGCATGGTATTTTCGGAATGTGCTTGTGAGAGCAAACTATAATGACCTGAAAAACGGAGTACATGAAACAACAGAATACTTGGAACTGTTTCTCAGAAATCTGCTTCTGGATGAAAAAAATGAGTTACACAATAGAACAATGCATATAAGCGGACTTTTGAATGGAAATTCAAAAGTAGATATTGAACAGCCGAAAGTAGACATTGGACAAACAAAAGTAGACATTAACCAGCCGAAAGTAGACATAAAAGAAAAACTGGTACAATACAATACTAAGTTAAAAGGCAAAACAATGGATCATATAGTGACGATATATGATACCTATAGAGAAAACCAGATATTCGGACGCACACAGGTAGTGGAAGTGACCGGATTAAAACCGGCGAGAGCTTCTCAATTGCTTAAATTTTTGGTGGACAATAATATTATTGAAGTTGTTCAGGGACATGGAAAAGGGAAATATCGTTTTAAGTAGATTGAAATATTAATCATTGTAACGTGAGATTGTTTTACTTAAAAAGTGAGTGAGAGAAATGAGATGTTTAATCGTCAGTCGTTACATATTGCTTTGTTAATGTGGGGGTGTGTTTTTTGCCTGATTGCAGCCCTTTGCATGTTAATGAGTAAGAATTTTATTAAGGAAAAACGAAAATGGCTGCTTTTGATGCAGCTATCCTGTGCAATTTTGTTAGGAAGTGATGCCGTTGCATGGGCTTTTCGCGGCCACCCCGGAAATGTAGGATTCTGGGTTGTGAAAATAAGTAATTTTCTGGTTTTTCTATACAGTGATATAGTGCTTATGATGTACCATGGTTATGTCTGCTGTTATCTGTTTGAAAAACATTCGGAACAGAAAAACCGATTTTGGATCAATGCAGTCTATGCAGTATGTACCTTGGGAATATTATTGGTGGTGATATCACAGTTTACGAATTTGTACTATACGATTGATGCACAGAATTTTTATCACAGAAATTCAGCATATATTATTTCGATGATTATTCCAGTGAGTGGCATGCTGCTGGATCTTGGATTGCTGATCCGATATCGTAGAAATGTCGGCAGGGAAATGTGGGTGGCAATGGTCTCCTATGAGATACTATTGTTTGTCGCAGTTATTGTGCAGGCTTTTTGTTATGGGGTATCGTTGATCAATCTTGCAATCTGTATTTCTATGATTCTAATATTTGTATCAGCAATGGTGGAACAGAACAGAGAACTGGCCACTAAGCAGGAGGAAGCGGCGAATCTCCGGGTACAGCTTATGTTATCTCAGATCAAACCCCATTTTATCTATAATGCATTGACTGTAATTCAACGTCTGTGTGTCAAGGATCCGAAGATGGCACAGGAGACGGTAGCTGAATTTGCAACGTACCTGAGAGGCAATCTGGAATCCCTGGACCGAAAAGTGCCGGTTTATTTTGAAAAAGAACTGGAACATGTACAGTGCTATCTTGCCATTGAGAAAAAAAGATTCGGAGACCGGGTAAATGTGGTCTATGACATTCAGGAGGAAGATTTTGTGATTCCGGCACTGACGTTACAGCCACTGGTGGAAAATGCCATAAAACACGGTATTTGTAAAAAAGAAGAAGGCGGCACGGTATGGATATCTACCGAACGGAAAAAGGATGTAGTCTATGTCATTGTGAAAGACAACGGCGTGGGATTTGAAAAAGTCAGGACAGAAGGCAAAGAACATGTGGGAATACGGAACGTAGAGAGCAGACTGTATAGTATGTGTGGCGGTACGCTGAAGATAGAAAGCACAATGGGAAAGGGAACCGTAGCTTTGATTACTTTGCCACAGAGAAATAGCGGAACGAAAAGCACAGAAGAGGAAAAAACATGAGAATACTGGCAGCGGATGATGAACCATTGGCATTAGAGGAACTGGTAAGCGCTATAAAAGAAGTAAATAGTGAAGCAGAGATAATAGCCTTTGGCAGTCCGAGAAAACTATTGGAATATGTGAAAGAACATCCGGTGGATGTAGCTTTTCTGGATATTGAAATGGGAAGCATGTCAGGGGTGGATGTGGCAAAACAGCTGAAAGTTCAACATCCGAACGTAAACATCATTTTTGTTACAGGATATGATCAATATATGCATACGGCGATTCACCTGCGTGCCAGTGGGTATTTGTTGAAGCCGGTGCAGGCAGATGAAGTCAGAGAAGAACTGTATAATTTGCGAAATCCAATTCTACCGGAGAAGAAAAAAATTTTGACAGCCAGATGTTTTGGAACTTTTGATGCTTTTGTCAACGGAGAAAGTCTTAACTTTGAGAGAAAAAAGACTAAGGAGCTTCTTGCATATCTGATTGACAGGCGTGGGAGCAGTGTGACAAGCGGAGAGTTGAGAGCAGTTCTATGGGGGAATGTTGAGACAGATGCTAATACTATGACTTATTTATCAAAGGCAAAAAAGGATCTGCTAAATACGTTGAAACAGGCCGGAGTGGATGACTGCCTGAAGATATCCTGGGGAAAATACTCCGTAACGCCGGAAAAAATATCCTGCGACTATTATGACTATCTGAATGGAAAGCCGGAAGGAGTCCGGGCCTACAACGGAGAATATATGTCGCAATACAGCTGGGGAGAGATACAGAATGTATTGTTACAGGATAAAATATAAAAACTAAAATATCATCATAATAGTGTAATTAAACCGGGATGAAAAAGAATCCCGGTTTTTCATGCCAAAAAGCAAGGGCTTGACAAGGTTACCAGAGTATAATAATATAGCTAAAGTTATAAAACAGCTTACTCCAAGTCAATTTACAAAGGAAAAGGAGGCGTTATCTTGAAAAAGATTAAGGAAGAAACTATTCATACACTGGCGCGTATCGGACGAAAGCATCGCCTGCTCCGGTATCCGATTCTGGCAGTATTGGTGGTATTTGTATTTATTTATAATCTGCTCTTATATGGATTTATCCATTTTAAGATGCGGGAGCGCCTGGCCAGGGGACTGGCAATGGCAATGACTGTGGTGCTGGTATTTACCAGTGTGGATCTGACGGTATTGGCGATGGCCGGGGATCCCGTGCAGACGGAAAGCTATGAAACGGTGGAAGGAGAGACTCCGGATCCGGTGAAAACGCCGGAAGGAGAAGAGCCGGAGAATCCGGAAGAAAATGCAGCACCGGGAGAATCTGCAAACCCGGAAGAAAATGCAGCACCGGAAGAATCTGCTAACCCGGAAGCGAGTGCGGCACCGGACGAGTCTGCGGACCCGGAGGCAGGCGCGGCACCGGGAGAATCTGCCAGCCCGGAGGCCGGTGTGACACCGGAAGAGTCTGCCAGCCCGGAAGCAAGTGCAGCACCGGAAACAACCGCAGAGCCAGAGGTAACTCCGGCACCGGAGATGACAGTATCCGATGGCAATGCACAGAAAGTGCCGGAGAATGTGGCTGCGCTGCAACAGCGGATCAATGCACTGCCTACGGTGGAAGAATTCATTGCCATGGCAGACGGTACTTATGTGGAAGATAGTCTGTGGAATGAAGCACAGATGAATATTTATTATGAAATGCAGGATATCGCAGACATCTATGACGGCCTGGCGGAAGGCGAACAGGCTATGGTGGATGTGACAAAGCTGATGGAATTATTTGATTATATCAACTCTGCTGTGATGCCGATGGTAGAAAATGTGAATTACGAGCCGATTACGATTTCCGAAAAGTCTTTGAACGGCAATGCAATCTGGGGAGCGACAGAAAGCTACTATGGTGTGGAGATGGATGGGTATGCACATTTTTATTCGGCTTCCCGTGCAAGTGATGGAGGACTGCCGACAGATGGTAGCATTACTATGGCAAGTGGGGTCAAGTATCAACTGGCAAGCGGAGAGGATCCCACCAAAGCTTATGATGGAAATGATTGCATTCGCTTGACTTCATATGAAACTGCCCATACGATGCAGTTGGAAACAATCGGAGTCTATCAGAATATCTATGTGTTTGCAACAGCTGGAGGACCTGGAGGGGCCAACTATGCGAATTTCTCTGTTACATTGACTTATACAGATGGAACAACCAATAATACAGAGTATAGATTATATGACTGGTATGGTACAGCAACAGTTTCCGGCGTTGAAAAATATCGTAATGTAAAACGAATGTATAACCAAGATAATTCAATAGATCATACTTCGTCAAACGATGGACCTGTGATACAGTCAGCAGCGATAAGTGCTGATTCTAGTAGGTTATTACAGTCCATCACCTTCACCATGAGGGGGAAAAACGGTGGTGGTGACACCAGTGGTTTATATTGCTGTATCTTCGCCGTCACTGGTGCCACACCGGCAGGTGTACCTGACAAACCCATGGCAACGCAGGCAACCAAGGATGCAGGTGATAAAACCGGCACATTTACAGCCAACTGGAATTCGGTCGACGGTGCTACCGGTTATTATCTTGACGTTGCTACGGACCGGCAGTTTAAAAGTATGGTTACCGGTTATAACAATATGTCTGTAGGCAATGTTATCAGTTCTAAGGTATCCGGTGAAAATATCCAGAGCGATACGGTATATTATTACAGAGTCCGTGCTTACAATGACAAAGGCCAGAGCCTCAGCTCCAACCGCGTGGCTACGGATCTGCCGAAGTGGATCAAGAATGCATTGGAGGAAAAGGACTACAAGAGCGTAAGCTACGATGCCGAGACCAATACCGTAACGTTTAACAGCGATGTTACTTTAAAAGAAACCATACAGATTCCCGGAGAAGATTCCACTGTAATTGACTTAAACAGCAACACGGTGACTGCTCCCACAGGAAAATCTGCAATTTCTGCCAGTGACTCAAATACAGAACTTACAATAAGGGGAACAACCTCCTCCGAGGGAAAGCAAGGCAGCATCGTCGGAAGCACCGGAAGTGACGGAAACGGAGTGGCAGCTGTTGATTTTGGCAAAGCCGGAGTAAATAGTACAATTACCGTATCCGGCAGTGAGATCAGGGGTGGCGATGGTGCCGGAAGTATGGAAAGCACGACAACAGGAACTGCAGGAAATGGCGGTGCCGGTATTATTGCCGGTGCCAGCAGCAATGTTAAAGTAGAAACCAATGCAACGGTGACCGGTGGTAACGGCGGTAGCACTTCCAATGGAAACGGAGGAAACGGCGGTGCAGGCATCAGCGGAGGAAAGGTATCCGTTGCACAGAATGGAAACGTCAACGGTGGTAATGGCGGCAGCTCTGCCAACGGAAACGGAGGAAATGGCGGTACCGGTGTGGCGGGCAGCTTGGGAATCAGCAGTAGTGGAAATGTCACCGGAGGTAACGGCGGAGATTCGATTAATGGAACTGGCGGTAATGGTGGCAACGGTGTTGATAGTAACAATACGGTTACCAATCAGGGAAACGTCAGTGGAGGAAACGGCGGTAATGGAACCGAAGCCGGAGGAACTGCCGGAGCACTTAACAGTGGCAGTGGCACCGTGACCGGTAGCGGCACTGCGGCTGACGGTAAACCCGGTAAGAAGCCGCAGAAGGGCATCCTGTCAATGAAAGGCTATACCTATGGAGACACCGTCAGTGTTCCGACAATTACGGGCATGCAGGGAGAACCACAGGTTACTTGTTATTACAATCAGACAGGTGACAATACCGGCGGAACAGAATGGAAAGATATCAAACCGACTACGCTGAACGCCGGGGATTACTATTTATATGCGGTATTAGATGAGACGAATGAATACCTGGGATACACTACCGAAGCTGTAAAATTTACGATAGACAGACGAACAATTACAGACGACAAGGTCAGCATTAAATTTGATGAGGCTGGTAACATCAAGGTGACTGTCGCAGATTCTATGTCGGATGGCAATAAGACATTGACGGAAGGAACAGATTATACGGTAGAGAAAACGGAGACAGCATCCGATGAGACCTTTGTAATCAAAGGAACGGGAAATTACCAGTTTGAGATTACAAAAAAAGTTTCCAAACCGGAATGGAAAGGAAATGATAAGGGAAAAACGGCAACGACTGTCGTTGTGGAACCCGAGGCAGAAAAAATTGTTCCCAAAATGGATGCGGTGTCGGAAACTGACACCAAAAAGCTGATGACAGAAATCGTCAAAGATCAGACAGTAAAACAAAGACTGGAGAGCGCGGACGCAGCTATCGATTATAATGCCCTGCTATATCTGGAAGTAAAGCAGGCAGACAGTATACTGACTGAGGATGAGAAAAAGCTGATTGCAGATGGAATCAGTGCTGCAAAAGAATTGCCCGCGCAGACAGTTGCCGGGAAATACATTGATCTGTCATTATATATGACGTATACCGTCAGCGATAACACTGGAGTGTTGGAGAGCGGTACAGAAAAAATCACGGATACTTCGGATGAAAAACTCGGAGAGGGTAAAGGATACAAGCAGGTTATCCGTCTTACCATACCGGAAGAACTGAGAGTCAATGACAATGATATCCGGAGAAGCTACTATATACTCCGTGTGCATGATAATGGTTGGGTGTCACAGGTAGAGGTCCTGAACACTACACAGGAAGGCTATGTACTCACCTTTGAGACGGATAAATTCTCTACCTATGTGATCGCTTATGCGGATCAGAAGAATGAGAAAAAGAATGAAAATGAGAATAAGAAGGATGATTCTTCAGACAGTGATGATACGCAGAGCCGGGAAGACACCCAAAATGATGCGCAGACGGGCGCAGCACAAGGGAACACGGACAAAGTGGTTCCGAAGACAGGAGATGACAGCAATATACTTCTGTGGATGTTACTGCTGTTTGGCTCCGCATGTGGCATGGCAGGTCTTAGTGCAGCTTACCGTAAGAGAAAGAAATCTTTGTAATGAAAGAAAAACAGGTAAAAAAAGATTCCGGAAAATTTTCGCAAGACAGGATTTTCCGGATCGCTATCGCATTATTGGGAATCTTATTTTGCACAGCGGCTGTGAAAATCGTTATACATTATCATGACATGCATAAGAGCGAAGATTACGCACAGAAGCTACAGGAAGCTGTGATGCTGCAGCCGGATGCGGAAACCGCAGATGCATCCGGTTCTGTGGAGGAAAAAGATGCTGTGGATTCTGCGGAGATGATCCGGATCCCGGAGCAGATTGACTTTGTCCCTCTGCAGCAGATCAGCACAGATGCTAAGGCATGGATTTTCAGTCCGGGTACCCGGATCAATTATGTGATCGCCCAGACCCGGGACAACGACTATTATCTGTACCGCCTGCTGGACGGAACGGAAGCCAGAGCAGGAACCTTGTTCGTGGATTACTGTAATCAGGGAGATTTTTCGGACTGGAATACTATTGTCTATGGGCATCATATGAAAAATGGGAGTATGTTTGCTTCCCTGATGAATTATCAGAGCCAGAGCTATTATGAGGAACACCCGGTGATGTATCTGTACCTTCCGGAACACAGATATCGTTTGGAACTGATTGCCGGGTATACTGCCGGAACAGATGATCCGATTTATGCGGTTCCGGAAACTCCGGAAGAAAAGCAGCAGCTGGCAGAGAGCGCCATGAAAAAGTCTGATTTTCAGACAGAGACAACTGTAGAGGAAAAAGATCGTCTGGTAACACTTTCTACCTGCTCCTATAGTTATGATGATGCCAGATATGTGGTGATTGCAAAAATTGTGGAAGAAAAATAAAAAAAGGACTTGCATCGTACATCGATGTACGGTGTACAAAGAAATAGGGAAGTATTTCGGATGAAATACGGTAAAAGGACGAAACCGGCGGAAAACGTTGGATTCGTCCTTTTTTGCATCTTTTTAGATGGGGTGGAAATTTTATTGACGAAATGAGGGGTGAGTGTTAAGATAATAAAAGAAAAGAGTGCTACCGTACAGCAACGGTTCACCAAAGTTTTCGGTTATATATCAAGAAAGCAACCTATTCCTTGGTCGGGCGGTTGCTTTTTTGATGTTTATGTTTCTGAGCAGTTTGTACGATACTGATAAGCGTTACGATGATACTGATGCTCGTAACTACAATACCGACAATGCCTACCACTGTTCCTGTCATCTTATGTACCTTTCAATAGATTTCCCATTTGTATCACCTCCGATAATACTGGAAGCTCTCAAAATGTTTCCATTTTGGCGAAAGGTGAACCGCTTACCGTTTTGGTAACACTCCGTTTTTATTATAAATCATAAATTACTAAAATCATACTTTGTTTTCATAAAATATATACCAAAAATCCAGGGGTTAAAATTGGTTACTTTGTTGAAACGGGATGCAATGGATAGACAAAGATGTCAAGAAAGTTTTCTGGAATAACTTTTTCGAAGGGATTCAGATAAAATTTCTCAACTAATAAAATATGTGTTATAATCGTAATATCTTTTTTAGGTACGGAGGATAAATAGATGGAAAAATCAAAGGTATATTTTACAGATTTCAGAACCCGTCTGGGAGAGGGACTGCCCACGAAATTAAAGCGTCTGATGAAGGCGGCGGGAATTCAGGATATTGATATGGATCACAAGTTTGTTGCCATCAAGATGCATTTCGGCGAACTGGGCAATCTGGGATATTTACGTCCCAATTATGCCAAGGCGGTAGTGGATATGGTAAAGGAGATGGGAGGAATCCCGTTCCTGACCGATTGCAATACTTTGTATCCCGGCAGCCGTAAGAATGCCATTGAGCATATGTATTGTGCCTGGGAGAACGGATTCACGCCTCTGACGGTAGGGTGCCCTGTGATCATCGGTGACGGTCTGAAGGGAACGGATGACATTGAGGTGCCGGTAGAGGGCGGCGAATATGTGAAAAAGGCCAAGATCGGCCGGGCTATCATGGATGCGGATGTATTTATTTCCCTGAATCATTTTAAGGGACATGAGATGGCAGGTTTCGGAGGAGCCATTAAAAATATCGGTATGGGCTGCGGTTCCAGAGCCGGCAAGATGGAACAGCATGCACAGGGCAAACCGGAGATCGACGAGAATCTGTGCCGTGGCTGTAAGCGCTGTATGAGAGAATGTGCCAACGATGGACTGGTATATGATGAGACTACTCACAAGATGCATATTGATCATGACAAATGTCTGGGGTGCGGACGCTGTATCGGTGCCTGCAACTTTGATGCGATCCACAGCGGTTACGATGCGGCAACGAAGGACTTCAACTGTCGTATGGCAGAGTATGCGAAGGCGGTCGTGGACGGCAGACCGAATTTCCATATCTCTCTGGTAGTGGATGTGTCTCCGAACTGTGACTGCCATAGCGAGAATGATGTTCCCATTCTGCCCAATATCGGTATGTTCGCATCCTTCGATCCTCTGGCACTGGATCAGGCCTGCGTGGATGCCTGCCTGAAGCAGACACCGCTGCCGAACACCCAGCTGACGGATGCCATGGAGGAAGAGGGCTTCTGCGATCATCACGATCATTTTGAAAATACCACTCCCAATGCGGAGTACAAGACCTGTCTGGAGCATGCGGAGAAGATCGGCATCGGCAGCAGGGCGTACGAACTTATAGTTATGAAGTAATTTTAGAAAGGAAAAACTTATGCGTCCCATGGTAAGCATCATTGTTCCGGTGTACAATGCGGAGCAATATTTACGACGCTGTGTCGACAGCATTTTGAATCAGGAATATACGGATTTTGAATTGTTTCTGGTAAACGACGGAAGTACGGATTCCTCCGGTGACATCTGTGCGGAATACGGCGACAGAGACCCAAGAGTCATCGTGATCCAGAAGGAAAACACCGGTGTCTCCGACAGCAGAAATCAGGCATTGGACCGTGCCCGGGGAAAATATCTGCAATTCCTGGACAGTGATGACTGGATCACACCGGATGCCACCAGGCTGTTCGTGCGGGCGGCGGAAGAGTACGGCTGTGATATGGTCATTTCGGACTTTTACCGTGTGGTGGGAGAACGTCTGTCCCCCAAGGGAGACATCGAGGAAGAAGGCGTACTCACCAGAGAAGAGTTCGCGGCGCATATGATGGAGAATCCGGCGGATTTTTATTACGGTGTACTGTGGAACAAGCTGTACCGCAGGGATCTGGTGGAAGAACACGGACTGCGCATGGATACGAATATCAACTGGTGCGAGGATTTTATGTTCAATCTGGAATATATCCGCTATGCGAAAGTATTCTATGCCCTGCATGCGCCCATCTATTATTATGTGAAGCGCAAAGGCTCCCTTGCCAGTCAGGGAATCAGTATTTCCAAGACGGTGAAGATGAAACTGAATGTCTTCGAGTATTACAATAACTTCTATAAACATGTGCTGGAAGAAGAGGACTATGAGAAGAACCGTTTGCAGGTATACCGTTTCTTTATTGACGCGGCGGGGGATGGAACCGTGCCGCCTTCGATCCTGCCCGGTTCCAAGAAGCTGGGAGACGAGAGAGTCTTCGTCAATACTGAGATCCTGCAGGCCGAGGGGCCGGCGGGAGATGCCTACCGCAAGCGAAAGCTCCTGGAACATTATCTGGAGCCGGTGGCATTAAAAGGAGATCTGAAGGTTGCGGATGTGCGCCTGCTCTTGTGTCTGTGCGAGAAGCACGAGTGGGACAGCAGACGGGAACTGGCGGATTTCGCCGGGATTTCCCGGACTAATCTGACCAGCGGATTGCAGCGTCTGAACATGAAGGGTTTTCTGAAAATAGAGGAAGTAAAGGAACCAAAGCCTTCCAGAAAAAGTAAGGCAGCCGGAGAAGCACAGATAAAGGCGGAAATACCGGAGACAAAGCGAAGAGACCGTAAAACCAGGATCACCGTGACGATCCTTCCGGCAGCCGAAGCGGTCATGAAGGAACTGGCACTGGCCCAGCGGGACTATGACGAGGCGAGATTTGCGGGATTTACTGAGGAAGAACTGATAAAATACGCGGATCTGTCCGAGAAGATCAAGGAAAATACAAAGAGAATTCTGGGTTAATATTCCTTCGCCCTATAAATATCACTCAATATTCTTACGAATGCGAGCATTCGACGTATATTGGGTGATATTTACATGGATCGGAATATTTTATACTTTGTTAATTGACATCGCCCCTTTCAAAAAGTTATGATAAATAAGTATATAAAAATGTGAGGGAAAGGAAGGTATTTGGATGAAGAAAAACGAAGAGTATATGTTGGAACATGCCGGACTGTGCAGAGCGGCAGATAGATTGGAACCCCAGATGTTCGACGAATACGGTGTACAGAGGGGATTGCGTGATAAGAACGGTAACGGCGTAGTCGCAGGCCTTACCAATATTTCACGGATCGAATCCTTTAAAATGGAAGACGGCAAAAAAGTTCCCTGTGAAGGTAAGCTGTGGTATCGCGGCTATGACTGTATCGAACTGGTCAACGGCTTCCGGGGAGATCATTTCGGATTCGAAGAAGTGGCTTATTTACTCCTGTTCGGTAAGCTGCCGAATCGTGAGGAACTGAAGCATTTTAACGATATTCTTGCGTCCAGCAGAACTCTGCCGACCAACTTCACCAGAGACGTCATTATGAAAGCTCCCAGCAGTGACATCATGAATTCCCTGACCAGGAGCGTTCTGACACTGGCTTCCTATGATAAAAACTGCAGCGATACTTCCATTGAAAATGTATTAAGGCAGTGTCTGGGACTGATCGCTGTGTTCCCCATGCTGGCAGTCTACGGCTACCATGCGTATAACCACTATTCCAACGATGAGAGTATGTACATACACCGTCCGCAGAAGAAGCTTTCCACCGCAGAGAATCTGCTGATGATGCTTCGTCCGGACAAACAATACACCGAACTGGAGGCAAGGGTACTGGACACCGCACTGGTACTGCATATGGAGCACGGCGGTGGTAACAACTCCACCTTCACTACCAGAGTCGTGACCTCTTCCGGATCCGATACCTATTCCGTCATTGCAGCGGCACTTTCTTCCCTGAAGGGACCCAAGCACGGCGGCGCCAATATCAAAGTCGTAGAAATGATGCGGGATATTGAAGCTCATGTGTCCGACTGGACGGATGAGGATGCGGTAAGAGCATATCTGAACAAGATATTAAGCAAAGAAGCCTTCGATGGCAAGGGACTGATCTATGGTATGGGTCATGCTGTCTATTCCCTGTCCGACCCCAGAGCTCAGGTGTTCAAGGGCTTCGTGGAAAAGCTGGCGGTAGCCAAGGGCAGAGACAAGGATTTTGCCCTGTATTCCATGATCGAACGGATCGCACCGGAAGTCATTTCCCAGAAATCCCGGATCTACAAGGGTGTCAGCGCCAATGTGGATTTCTACAGTGGATTCGTATACAGTATGCTGGAGATTCCTCTGGAACTGTATACCCCGATCTTTGCCATCGCCAGAATCGTAGGATGGAGTGCACATCGTATCGAAGAGCTGATCAATATGGATAAGATCATTCGTCCCGCTTACAAGAGCGTGATGCAGGAACTGGAATATGTTCCGCTGGATCAGAGATAAATCATCAAAAAAGGACTGCGTATTTTGCGCAGTCCTTTGCTGAATCATTCAGGAGAACGGGTCAGGGATCACGAATAGATCTTGCAGATAATGGATACGATCTCTTCAGCGGATTCTTTCGAATCCTCCAGGATCCAGGTGACATAGATATTGTAGAGGGAACCGGAGAAGGCCCGGAGAGTGTAATAGAAATCCCGTCCCTTGTCTTCGGTATAATAGGTATCCAGAATGTAACTGTCCAGAGCCTGTAACAGCAGATGCCCCAGGCCGGTCTTCACCAGACAGGCAATGAATTCTTTGTAATGATTAAAGTATTCGTAGCAGTGCAGCATATTGCGGGAGTCATTGTAATTGCCTTTGTCCGGCCACGCAGCCACATCCTGCCTGTAGGCTTCTACCAGGTCTTTCAGATAACTGCTGAAGATCTCGTCCAGAGAGTGATAATTGCGATAATAGGTCATGCGGGAAACACCGGCACGTTCGGTCAGCTCCGTGATGGTAATATTGGACAGGGATTTGGTCTTCAGCAGCTGGATCAGAGCCTGTACCATACAGTCTCTGGAAAAAAAGTTGGAATTCTTCGTGGACATGACGGATCACCTTCTTTATGCATATAATTATATAAAACGTATCACAATCCGGCAAAATGCGCAAGGAAAGTTCCTCGCGGAAAGGAGCGGTATATGGCAGGAACGGTAATTGAATATTTACAGAAATACGGAGACCTCTCTTTTCGGGAAAAGCCCCTGAATGATGTGGACAGCCTGGCATTGTGCCAGCTTTCCTATCTGAAATTTGACGGGATGGTCAGTGATGTGAGACACAACGGTCCTTCCGTGACCCTGCGGGAGATCGCAGAGCGTCCGGATGTGGATAAACTGTTCGGGGATGTCCGTTTTGAGAAGGAGAACCGGGCCCTGTTTGAAGGGATGCTAAGTGGCAGACGTTTCCGGGATATGAGGCTTAACTGCTATATCAATCTGGTGGAAAAGGAATGGGAGACCCAGTTCTCCGCGATCACCTTTATTCTGGATGACGGAACCCTGTTCCTGGCATTTAGGGGAACGGATGAGACTATCGTAGGCTGGAAAGAAGATTTCAACATGGCATTTCTGTCACCGGTACCGGGACAGGAGTACAGTGTAAAATATGTAAATATGGTCACCGGCTGGCTGCATCAGCCTTTTTACATCGGCGGTCATTCCAAGGGCGGCAATCTGGCAGTCTACAGTGCCATGAAATGTGC
>JBNMJR010000015.1:0-23035 GCA_050873925.1 Acetatifactor sp. | reverse complement strand
TTAGTTTTCCGGAATAAATGCAGTTTCTGCCCAGATACTTTTGAATTCCCGCCAGTCCCATCAGGAAGTCGAAGCGGAAATATTTGCGGAAGTCTCCATAACACTGTTCCAGTTCGCTGAATGCGGCTCTCTGCTGTGCCAGTCCATCCTCCGGACTTATTTTTATATTACGTATCCTTTCAGCCAGTTCCGCACAACGTTTTCCATAGAACTTATAATCACCCAGATGTGCCTGCCACCAGGTAAGATATGCTCTCGGTCCGAATTCCATGTAGGAGCGGCGTACTTTTGCAAGGCATTCCGCGTTCCGTATATTGTTCTCAAAGAAATCAAACAGCATATCATAATTTCTTCTGTAGTCCTTAAGTTCATCCGATACAAATGCCGCCACTGAATCGTCGTATCCCAGAGAGCACAAGAAACCAAGAAGTCGCGGATTCTCAACGCAACAGCCATCCGCATCCACTTCATACAGGGTCTGTGGAGAACTCAGAAGTCTGTCTGCCACCTCAGTAATATTTCTATTCCCCAGATATTCTCCTTCCTCTCTCTTTTCCAGGAACATGTAATACATCCAGTAATACGCGATCGTTACTCCCATTCGGGATGCTTTTGCCATCTCCCGCATTCTGCGCAACTCCGCATATACTTTCTCATCTGCGTCACTTATCTTCTCCAGCCATTCTTCTACCACACCAGTAACAATAAAACGGTATATGTCTTCCTTGCTGATCTTCGCATCGTCGATTTCTTTCAGTTTATTGCTGATATCCACTACAGACGCAAAAGTGTGTCCCTTCCAGGAAAGCAGTCTGCCACCGGATAAATACAATATTACTTTGCTCAGCCCCACATCCTGCAGTACTTCCGCTTCCTGCGGTTTCGCCTGGTCGATATCCCGCAATGCACGGATTTCCTGAATATAGGATGCCTCCTCGTGACGGACCAGTGTATATTCATACATTTGGTATAAGGTATCATTATACAGAAGTGCCAGGCTCTTCACCCAGTCTCTCCCCAGCTGTACTGCCACCTCATTATTGTCCATACATTCCATGCCATTGATTTCCAGAACTCTGTCAAACGTTCCGGAACCATCAATGGGCTTGATATCCAGATACAGCTTTTTGTCTCCGGCCAGCCATCGCTTTACCTTTTTATACCCAAATCTTTCATTGGGATCATACTGTAAAAGTCCCCGAATCAATACTTCGAAAAAACTGTCCTTCTTCTCAATTTCATCCAGTCCCGGAAATTCATTTTTTCTCATCAGATCACTGACAGTATTCCGTGCTTCCTGGCTATAATATCCTCCATGACTTTTAATTGTCATACGGTACATAGGTTCCCCATGGTACAAAGTCCAGATCGTCTGTCCCATGGAATAATAATCGGACTGCATAATAGCGGCTTCCGACATCAGTTCCGGGGCAAAATATCCCAATGTTCCTGTTTTCTCGGTATCTACCGCATAATCATCCGTATTCAGTTCACAGCTGATGCCGAAATCCCCCAGTACCACCTGTCCTTCATAATAAAATAAGTTGTCCGGTTTCAGATCCCTATGTACCAGCCGGTTTTCATGAAATATATGAATTGCCTCATTGATGGCCGGAATGACTTCCTTCTGTAATTGTTCCAAGGAAAAGGGGTCTGTGCGGTTGCTCAGATCTCCTTCTGTGCAGTAAGGATAAATATCCACGAAATAACTGCCGCTGTCCGCCTGTACTGTTCCATGAGCAATCAAAGGCAATATATGATACTGACTCTGTCCGCTGTACTGATCCAGAAACGCGAGTACTTTCTCTCGGGTTCTCAGTTTTTTGGCAGATGCGTCCGGTCGCAACGCAATCAATACTTTTGCCACATAATCTCCGCTGCCGTCTTCTCTGGTGCAACGGTATATCTGAGCTTCACCGGTATCTCCGCTCACCAGTGCCGCTCCGTTGATTTGAAATTTTTCTCCGTTATCCGCCTGAAAATCAATGGCACTATAAAATAATCGTTTTCCCTGTCCCACGACATTTCCGGGATTACCTGCCTGCGGAATCGTGGCTGCATGATTTCCCGCACCGACTGCCTGCGGAGCCGTAGGGATATGCTCTCCCGTACTGCTGCCCTGGGGCATTGTAGGCACGTATTCTCCCATGCTGTTCTGCGGCATTGTGGGGATATGCTCTCCCATACTGCTCTGCGGCATTGTGGGGATATGCCCTCCCATACTGCTCTGCGGCATTGTGGGGATATGCTCTCCCATACTGCTCTGCGGCATCGTAGGGATATGCTCTCCCATGCTGTTCTGTGGCATCGTAGGTATATGTTCTCCTGCCATGTCTATTTCTCCTTCCTGAATATACATACACTGATATTATCTGTCGATCCGTTTTGGATTGCTCTGTCTATCATTTGTCTGCATAGAGTATTCAAAGGAATCACTTCCCCTGTTCGCAGAAGTTCTTCCATTTCCTCATCCGCTACACTGTCCGTCATTCCATCGGTGCAGAGCAAAAATACATCGCCGGCTTCTATTTCTCCGGTCATATCAATAATTCTGGCATTCACACGGTCTTCTTCTCCCAGGCACTTTGTGATCAGGTTCCTGTCGGGATATATCTTTGCCTCTTCTCCGGTCAGTTTCCCAGTGTCTATCAATTCCTGTACCACCGAGTGGTCTTTGGACAACTGACGTATTCTCCCTTTTCGGTACAAATATACCCTGCTGTCTCCTGCATTAAAGACATAGGCATCCTTACCATAGACAGAAATACCCGCCAGCGTCGTGCGCATCCCGTTCATCAGTCCCCTACATTCCTGTTGCCTGCGGATGGCAGTATTAGCCGTTTCCACAACGCGTCTCACGCTGCTGCGGTCCGGATGTCTGCCGCTTAATTCCCGTATTGCCAGCAACCCGGTCTGTGCCGCCTCATATCCACAAGCCAATCCTCCCACACCATCACAGATCGCTGCCAGGAAGTATTCTTTTTCCCAAATGCCGCTGTTTTCACCTTCCGACAGCACTTCATCCGCCACCAGAATTCTGTCATCATTTTTTTCGTAATAGGGTCCTATGTCCGTGATTGCCGCATATGTATACATTCTTCCGCCTCTTTATTGCTTATGAAAATGCAAAGTGCCATCCTCTACGCTCAGTCGTATGGTATCACCTTCTCCACAATCCGCCTCAAAAATATACTCCGATAAGGGATTGATATACTTATCTTCCATCAGGTTACCTATACCTCGTCCGCCCATTTCCCGTACTTCCGGTGCAATGGCAAGTTTGCAGAAGTGTTCCTTTACTGTATCATCTGCCAGAATTGTCAACTTATTCTGCTTCAATACACGCTGATTGATCTTATCCATCTGGCTGCATACGATACTCTTCGAGGCCTCTTCACGGATGAAATCAAAGACAATTACATTGTTACCGATACGGTTCAGGACCTCCGGTTTAAAATGATTCTTGATTGCATCAATTACCTTGGGTTCTATCTCTTCGTAGGTTTCTTCCGGACTTACCAGCTGTTCCCGCTGTTCCCGGCCATTCTGATCCACATACTGTCTTACGATTCCGAGGTTACTGGTAAAGATGATCAACGTCTCTGAAAAATACACCGTATTACCCTGACCGTCCGTCATACGGCCATCCTCCAGGATCTGTAAAAATTTATCCATGATAGAGGGATGCGCCTTCTCAATCTCATCAAAAAGTAAAATGGAAAATGGCTTTTCCTTGATGGCATTGGTAAGCTGACCGCCCGCTTCATATCCCACATATCCGGGAGGTGCTCCGAAAAGCTTCTGATCCGAATGCCCTTCGGAATACTCACTCATATCGAAACGAATACAGTTGTTCTCATCTCCAAAAAGCTGCTCCGCCAATGCCTTGGTCAGTTCGGTTTTACCGGTACCGGTAGGTCCTGCAAAGAACAAAACACCTCTCGGTTTATTCTGTCCGGAGGAATGTTGCATTCCCGACAATCCAGAGACCGCACGTTTTACAATATTCACTGTCTTACTGACCGCCGGATCCTGACCCATGACTCTCTTCTTCAACAGATTCTCCAGATCACCGATCTTCTGTTTATCGATGGTATGCCACATATTGTCAATGATACCGTATTTGTAGATGGATAAGGTATCCAATAATTCCATATTGGGATCCTTGCTTTTCAGCCGGCTGTATAGGGCATGTAATTCTTTTAATTCCCTGTTCTTCAGTCCATCCGTCTGGTCTACGAATTTATCGCGGATTTTCTCCAGCTTTTCATCCGTTTGAAATTCCGTGTACTCTTTCTGGATAAACGCGGTTCGCATTTCTTTGTCCGTATTGGGTATGGATATGGTCCTGACATTCGGGTTGTTGTAGAAAAACCATGCCGGCAGATCATTAAACTTTTCCACCACAAGAATCAGCGTATTATAAGATCCGTTCACTCTGGCTGCATTCACAGAAGATACCAGCAGATTTAAGAACAGCTTGCTTTCACTGGGATCCAGGTTCGTGGGTGAAGAAATATATCTGGATGCAAAATTCATCACGATAGTAACCGGTTTCTGGCGATTTACATCTACCATACCATTTCGGATGATCTCCGACAGCTTCTCAATGTCGTCTACTTTACAGGTCTTTTTGAAAAGCCGGTCGATGTTGAACGCAGAATTATCTCCACCTCCATACGTTGTGTAGAATTCTTCCACATTTCCGCATTTATCTCCAAATCTGTTATGGAATCCGGACGCAGGATCGCAGAAAATGAAATCATATTCTGTCTGCTGAAGATTTTCATTGAATAAATATAAAAGACTTGCACTGAGATCTGCAAAATTTCGAGGTTCTTTGTCCTCCGCTGTCATATAATGGGGATAAAGATCATTGATATTTCCTTCAATAATAAACGTACTTTTGATTCCCTTGAAACTGGAAATCTCCTGCTGCCACTTTGGCAAGACACTTTTTGCCATCTTTTGTTCTCCCTTCCTAAGAAAATCTGCTGTCAAATGAATACTACATTATCTATCCATAATTCCAATTGTCAAAAATGTATTATCTATAAAAAAATTCTCCAGAGTCCTTCCCTGTTTGAGATAGTCCGCATATTTTTCCCGGACGCCTTCATCAAAGTAATAGATCTGTTGATTGGCCGATCCCCGCATTGTCAGTTCCGGATAATTCTCTTCTTCGCGGTATGGTCCATCTACCAACACGCTGATATAGGTAAGCAGTTCTTCCCTGACCTCCTGTGACAGGCTGTCTGCAAAATCTGCCCAGACATATCCCGTATACACCAGAATATCTCTTGTAAATCTGTGAAGTCCCCGTAACAGAATCCGCAGTTCCTCCAACTGTTCCAAAGGGTCTCCACCGCTTATGGTAATTCCGTCAAAACCATCCTGATCATAAATGTTCTCTATGATTTTTATAATATCTTCCACCGGAATATCATTCTCCGGTCTGCACACTGCCATCTCAGGACTGATGCACCCGGGACAGTATTTCGAACATCCCTGTGTCCAGATCACCAGCCGTTTCCCCGGTCCCAATGTCACCACAGGACTTATTATTCTGGTAATATACATTACAACATCCTGATGCGGAACGTCATCTTGTTCGCCAAAACCAACAGTTTACCATCCCGAATCCTCTCCTGATATCCATGTTCCAGCTTCCGACCGTTATACACAGTGTCATTGGTCCTGCTGAGATGCTCCAGCATCCAGCCGGTATCTTCGCTGTAAGTGATTCGACAATGTTCTCCGGATACCCAGCCACCCCTCGGATCTGTCTGAAAGTAGTCCGCTCCAAAGGTACCGTATCTTCCCAGAGTTCCCCCTGTTTTGCTGATCTCGATCTGTTTCCCTGTGTCAATATCTTCCAGCACCAGACGATTTCCCATTGCTACCGCCTGTGCAGCAGTTGGTGTCTGGGTGATCGTAGGCTGCGCTGCTGGAAAACGTTCCGGAACTGATGCGGCCTCTGCCACTGGCTGTTCCTGCGGCTGTTCTTCTTCCACAGACCAGAAAATGCCATCTATAAACTGCTCTTTCTGACAGCCCGGACAGAAGTAAGATGCAATGTCCGGGCCGCTCACATAAGTCTTGCCGCGGCATTCCTCACAAATCACATAATATTTTCCACCGGGACTCACCATTTTCACCGATGTCTGGGGAATAGTATTCACTCTCTCTTCTGTAATTACCGGTTGTACCGGTGCTGCATTTGTCCCTGCCTGCAGCGGATTATTGCAAAAGGAACAGAATAATTCATTATCCGGATTTTCAAATCCGCAACTATCACATATAATACTCATACACTTACTCCATATACATTACTTTATTGTTTGTCTGACGTTTTCTTTTTCTGGTGGTCTCTTTCCTGGTCTCCCTCACGGAATTCTGAATCTGTATCCAGGTATTGTACTGCCGATCCGGCGGCAAAGTCTGTTTACGCCGCAGAACCACGCCCACATCCTCCAGATCATCTTCGATCTGCCGCATCTTGCTGCAGAACTTATGTCCTCGGGCAGATAATGCTTCCTCTTCCGCTTCGGAAGGCTTTGCTCCGAAATTTACTCCGACGATTCTGGTGGCAACCGTTCCTTTTTCTGATACAAAAACGTCTACTGCTGTTTTATCATCAATACCATAGACTACTCTCTTATCATCTTCTTTTCGTCCCATAATCGCAGAATCCACCAGATTCAATCCGTTCTTCTTCATGACACGGTCTACCTGCTTCTGAACATACTGCACCTTCAGACGTTCCAGTCTCTGTGTCCGTGCTTCTCCGGAAGCTGCCGCAATCTCATCAATGGAATTAAAATCAGCCATCTCGCGGCGGATTTCCGGTACATCATAGGTCTCCTGTAAATATTGCTCATAATATTTGCGCATCTCCTGCAGATCCGCGTCAATGGCCTGTCTTCTGCGGTCAAATGTGTTATAGAGAGTGGCAATCTTCTTGCTCCGTAATTCAGTGGAAATCCCCGTATCGGCTTCGATCCGCTTCAGCTCCTGACGGATTGCCAGAATATCTCTCGCCTGGCGGTCGTTCAATCCATCCGTACACATCAGTTCTGCCAGAGCATCATAGAACACCATAAGATCCTGGTGGATCATGGCTTCCGTTACACTACTCTGTTCTGTCCTCATTACCTGTAACCGGATCGCAGATACATCATGTTTTCTTGCCAGAGCCATCTGGATGGCATCATCACTGCTGGTCCCGTATTCCGGCAATCTCACCCCGTTTTGCGCCAGAAATACCAGTTCCTGCTGTATCTCCCCGGACAAACCGTTATACAGTTTTTCCGCCTGTTCCGCATATGCCTGAATCTCGTCAGCATCCGTACTCTTCATGGCAAGATCCCGGAGTTTCCGGATCTGTGCCGTCCTGGTATTCCGTTTAGCCAACAGGCTTCTGACATGTTCTATGCCTCCCGGCACCTGATTCATCTGATCCACCAGGCGCTGGTCCGTCTCCGCCAAGACGCTAAAATGCGAAATATAAGCATTCATTTTCTCGAATGCACGGTCTCTGTCACTGCGGATCTTCATGATCCACTCCTGTTCCAGGCGAAATCTTTCCTGTTGCTCCTGTCCCATTTCATTCAGGACATCTGTAACACCTCTTCCAAAGTCCTGCCCCAGCTGTGCCGTTACATCCACGGCTTTTCCTACTCCTGCCGCCACACCTGCTGCCGCAACCGCCACGCCACCGATTGCCACGACTGCAACGCCACCGATTGCCGCTCCGATCACTGCCGGGAGAACCACCTCATCTACCACTGAACTCATTCTCTGTACCTCTGCATTTTTATACAAAATAACATTATATTTTTAATATTACATTCTTTTTTTGTACAATACAACATCATTTTACAGTTTTATCCCCATTAATCTTATGATATCGCATAATTTTACACTTACTTTCACCCAAAGTTTACACTTGACTGTCAAAAACCCTCTTAACCGGATATTTCCGGATAAGAGGGTTTTCCTTACTATTCTCTATTCTTCTGTGGCTTCGGTTGTTCCCGCCGCAGCTGCAACCGGTGTGCAATAACTGAGGTAAGTTTCCGCTGCCTGATGATCCATGCTGGTCTGATGGTAGTTTGCCGCTACTCCCAGCAGAGGAACACACAGGAGTACAAACGGTATAAACATTAAAATAATGAAAAATGATGCAATTCCGGTAACAATATCCATCGGAAACGGAACCAGAAACCATCCGATCCAGCTGATGCCTTTGGCCATCTTCCATACGAATCCAACCGTTGCCTTAATGCCGCCACCCACAATATATGCTGCCAGCGTGCCGACGAACATTACCAACGTGAGCACCTCCTGCAGAAAAGCCGGCAGTTTATTGAGCGCATTCGGTGCAAAAAATGCCAGCGCCCATATTATCTGTGCAATCAGAGCAATAACAAATGCAATCCTGCATCTTTCCAGTTTGGACTGACTCTTCTGTAATGTCTCCTGTGCGTACTGCGCATCATTGAACTGCATTTCCGTAAAAATCTTTTCCTTTTCCTTCTTAGCCATTCGTTTTCCCTCCGAGTGTAAAATGTTTTCTGCGATCTGTACCGCCGATGAACATATCATACAGTATTTCGTATATACATTTTTCACCCAAAGTTTACGCTTTCCGGCTCACGAGAATCTTTTCCCGCAAAAACCACACTGCCAGCAACACCAGTCCACAGACTCCGGCAGTCCCTGTCGGAATCCCCAGAATCGTCCGCCCGGCGATCCCTGTCAATGCCATCTCCAAATACAGCAGAACCGCCAATATCCTTACGGCAAGCATTCCTCCCCGGCTTACTGCCTTATCTTTCGCCGGCAACGTCAGATACGCATATTGCGTCAGAAGCAGTCCTGCCATCGGCAGAAGCAGAAGCATCAGCCACCCTGCCTGTTCTCCCGTCGGCAGCACTCCGGCATCCAGCGTCTGTAAATGCTCCGTGAGGATCAACGTCAATGCAGCCCCCGACAGGAAGCCCGGAAGAACACCTGTATCAATGGCAAACCATAGATACAAAAGCAGACTTCCCCAATGGAATCCCGTCTTTACAAATACAGCGATCATCATGCCAAGAATTCCCAATGCAAACCATTCGTCTGCGCTTTTTGAAAGCGCCTTGCTGACTCTAAAAATCGTTCTCACACAGACTAACGCATAGAGAAAGCAGGTCAGATATGTAGCCGTAGGAGTCCACATCTGCGGAAACGCAATCTTCCCCGCCGACAGTCCGACATACATTGCCACAGTCCCCAGCATCAGACAGATGCGACTGTGTTCCCTCCGGTAGCTGGTCTTTGCCGGATACCAGATCCGGTCCAACGCCGCGAAAACCTCCTCCATGGACTGGTAACGGTCATTTGGATCATAGGCACACATTTTCTTCAGGATCTCATAAAGTTCCTCCGAACCGCTGTCCGGTCTCGGAAGTACGTAGCCATCACAATACTGTCTGGAAAAATTGGAATAATAGCCATCGGAATCCGGAAATCGCAGATGGTTCCACAACAGATACAACATCATTCCATAGGAATAAATATCCGCAGTATTATCATACAGATCCCGTTCCCGTACCACCTCCGGCGCACCGTACCCCTTCGTCATGGCAATGGAACTGGCCATTCCATCCTCTGTCACTCTGGCAATTCCGAAATCTCCCAGCTTATACTGCTTTTTCTCCGGAGAATAGAAGATATTTTCCAGCTTCACATCCCGGTGCAGCATATTGGCCGCATGGGTGTCCTTCAGGGCCTGCCCGATCTCATAGGCGCATTTTAAGATCTCACTCTCCTCATAGCGCTGCAGTGCCTCCGGATATAAGGTTCCCTTTGCGTAGACCGGCTCCGCCCATTCCAGAATGAGGAATTGCAGCAAAAGTCTGTCCGTTTCCTGAGAAGCAGAGGGCTGCACATCTTCGCTCTGTTCCCCGATCTTTTCCACATCCAGGACCCGGTTGTCCTCATCCAGCTGTATCAACAGCTGCGTGTAATCATACAACCTTATGATATTTTCCCGGAACCGGCTCAGCTGTTTATAGGCCTCCGCTCCCTGTGCAAACTGCTCTCTGTCCAGATGGCTGTCCGTGAATCCGATAACCTTGATGGCACAGGATCTGCCCCGGAGTCCGGAGTGTATCTCACCCCGGTATACATAAGCAGTACTTCCTTTTCCCAACAGCTCCGGTCCCTGTCCAATACGACGTCCCAACCGGTATTTTGCGGACAACGCCTCTCTCTCATCCAGCTGTATCAATATCTTCTCGATCTCTTCCCTCGTCCAGATATACATCGTCGAACAACTCCCTGTTCCAATAGAAATTAAACATCACACACCCGGTCAGCAGGATTCCCAGCAGCAACGGATGCAACCTCTTCAGAGAATCCGGGATCTGTATCCCCGCAAAATGTTGCAAAAGTCCGGTCAGAATTCCGCCTGCCACAGACACCGGTCCCAACAGCAACGCAGCCGTGCACCACAAGTCCCCTCTCGGTCGGAGGGAATCTTCGATCCAGTTTTTCAGGAAAATAAAATTTACTGCTACCGGCACCGCAGCCGCTGCCGGAATACAGGCCAACTGCCAGTCATACAAAAATTGCAGCCAGTCCCACCTGCCGGACAAGGTCCAGAGAAGCCAGAGTCCCGCTGCCAATGCTGCTGCCCCGGTGAGTTCCGCCATACCGCTGAGCATAAACAAAATCAGTAACACATGCATGGTTGTGAATCCACCGGTCACTCCGGAATAAATACAGGCTGCAAGTGCCAGAATACCAAACAGCAAATCCATTTCCCGCATTTTCTGCAAGACAGCTTCGATTCCCATTACAATCGGCAGGATCCAGAACTGCCAGTCCGGCACCTTTTGCCCACCGCCCCCCAATGCGATCATTACCGCCGCCAGAAGGAGCGTCAGTTTCCCCATACACCACAGACTTTGTTCCCGGCTGTATTTCCGGTTATCCTTCTCGATCTGCCGGATTTCCCTGCGGCTCTGACGCAGCCCGGTCTCTTCGGTATCCGGATCTGCTTCTCCGTCTTGCGCATCGTTTCCATCACTGCTGTCACCGCTGTAATAAGTGGCCGTGGCCAGATCCGGCAGATCCTCTTCCGCCGCATCTTCTCCCGCAGCTTTCTCCGACATGTCTTTTACCCACTGAAACGCTGCCAGTACTTCCGCCATGCTCTGGTAGCGCTCTGCACTGCGGTAGCTGCACATTTTCCGCAGAACCGCCGCCATGGGCTCCGATGCATTGCAGGGCGCCGGCAGAATGTAATCCGGCTGATACTGTACTTCACTGGCATAATATCCTGTGGAACCGGGAAATCGCAGCTCATTCAGGAGCAGATATAAGGTGATACCAAAGGAATAAATATCCGCCGTCGCACCGTAATTGTCATACAGTCGTCTGCTGATCTCCGGTGCGCCGTAACCATCGGTATAGGCCACCGTCTCTGCCTTGCCATCCTCCACATATTTTGCCAGTCCGAAATCTCCCAGCTTATACCGTCCCGTCTCTTCGTCCCGGAAAATATTTTCCAGTTTCACATCCCGGTGTAAAATATTGTTGGCATGGGCCAGATAAACAGCCTGTCCGACCTGCATGGCAAAATCCAGTACTTCCTTCTCTTCCGTAAGTTCCGGAAAATTCACTGATACCTTTCCGAATTTATCCTTGTTAAGCACCGGTGTCAGCTTCTCCATAAGAATCCCCTGTACCGGCCGGTTGCCGTTTTCCGCATCCGCGGTCTCCATGGTATCCAGGATTCTGACGATATAGGGGCATTGTTCTCCCAGAAGCCGCTGCAGTCGCACCGTCTCCCGGAACAATTCCGGCCGGACGGTCTTGTGATCACTGCCAATGACCTTCAACGCATAATGGAGCCCCGCAGTCTCCCTGCGGCGCACCTCGTATACGGTGGAGAAGCCCCCTCTGCCCAGCAGGACCGGCTTCCCTTCTTCATTTTTACAGATCTCATATTGGCTGAAAGGCTGCTCCTCCACGCTCATATCGCCCCGACTCCTGTCTTTTGTAAGTTTATTCCTTTTGCAGACGTATATCACCGATCAGATAGGTCAGATCCCCCATGTAGATTCCCATACCGTATTCTCCCTCGACAACCGTCCCCTTCCCGGGATGTTCCAGCCGGATCTCTTTCTCTCCGTCCCGGAAGACCAGCACTGTATCCTCCATGGTATCCTCTACCTGTAGGGTATCGCTGTAACTGTCCGTGGAAAACCGCGCCCAGATCGTCCGGGGACTGAATACCGCTTCCTGTCCGCCGCCGAAGAAAAAGGTATCTCCTGAGGACAACAGGATCGGCTTTACCCGTCCGCTCCTGCCGGTCTCAATGTGTTTTCCGTTATAGACCGTTCCGTTTTTTCCGTAACCGTCCACGTAGAACCAGCACCCGTCCCGGTTGACGAATTTTCCATGTTTTCTGCTGACAGTGGCGGAATACATCCGGATATCCGGATGGTTTTCCTTCGACGGTCTGCCGATCTCCCATAACAGTTTATTATCTAACGGATAGTTCTGTAACTTCCCGTTTTCAATTACGATCAAATGATTTTTCATTCCTCTTCCTCTCCTATTTCCGCCAACTCCGAAATAAAAGCATCGACCTCCGGCAATTCCATACGGCTCAGGATATCTCTGGCATACACGCAGATTTCATCCGGATCTGTAATATCATTCATTGCCGCATCATCCAGAATGAACATCAGCACACTTTCGAAAATATTTCTGCTGCAGAGCGGTTCCATATGGGCCAGCTCCAGCATTTCGTCCACATCCTCGTGTTCCATTCCCAGATGCAGTCCCAGAGACAGGATCTTGTTGCGGGTAGGATACCACTTTTTCTGGCGGATGGCGGAGATACACTGCCGCAGGGAAGACGTCCAGCCCTGTCCCAGTGCCAGCTCGTAGACATTGGCTGCCTTGTACAGTTCCTTGTTCTCCTCCACGTACTGTAATACATACATATAGAACTTATGATAAGCTCCGGAAAATACCGCAATGTTGTCCGTCACGAAACGTTCCAGTTCCTCCTCATCCCGCACATCCGACAGCTTCTCATCGAACTTTTCCGTATCGATCTCCTCCGCTTCCGCCGCGTCATTGTGCACAATGGCATTTTTGATCCGGTCCAGGATCTGACGATAAGTGGCGATCTTCTCCCGGCTGTCCAGACTCTGTGCATGGTTCAGGACAAAAATACAGGCACAATCCTCCAGACTCTTGGAATACAGTGCCGGATAGCGGCCGTAGCGCTGCAGCAGCTGATTCATCTGTGCGGTATCATAGCCGGCAGCCATTCCGATGATCAGGAAAGTCTCCCTGCGCTTGGGAATGGACCCGTTGCACCACTTATTGACCGTCACCCGGCTCACACCACAGATCTCTCCGAATTCCGTCTTGCCGAATCCGGTGTCTTCCAGAATTTTGTTGATCCGGACCGCCCATTGTCTCTGCTGTGTCTGCAGTTCCGGAAAGATATTCTCCTTCAATTCCTCCAGACTTTCGCAGCGGGCGATCTGATCTCTTATTTGTTCCGTTAATAAAATATTTTCGTTCTGCATTCTTTTGTCCCCGGCCTTATGTTGTTATCTCCGACATTACTCTTTGTTATCCAGTATAAATAGCCCGTAAAAACTTGTCAATTTCCGAGAGGATACCTCTTCGTTTTCTTCCCCCCTCCCCGCTCCGTTCCGGTATTGGCATCTCTCATGTACCCAGTGTAGCGTATTTGGGGCTACCCTGTTTCAGTCAAACTTTACATATCCTGATTTCCGGATTTGTATAAAAAATGCCACGGATCTCTATCCGTGGCATTTTGTGTGTTTCTTATTCCATCTCCGCTTTGATCTCATCCTCGGTATCCGCCATGGCCTGCAGCGTCATGGTCAGAAGCCTTTCCAGATCCCAGCCCAGCTGTTCGGCACCGCGTTCGATGACTTCGCGGGAGCAGCCGGCGGCGAAGCCTTTGCTCTTGTATTTCTTCTTCAGGGATTTTAATTCCATGTCTTTTGTGCTCTTGGAGGGACGCATCAGCGCTGCTGCCCAGATCAGTCCGGTCAGTTCATCCGCTGCGAAAAGCACCTTCTCCATCTCATGTTCCGGCGCCACATCGATTGTTGTTCCGCAGCCTACTGTGATGCCATAGCCGTGGGATACCACGCCGTGGATGATGTCTTCTCCCACGCCGGCTTCCCGCAGCATTTCGGGGGCTTTCAGGCAATGCTCCTCGGGATATAATTCAAAATCGATGTCATGGAGCAGTCCCACGATGCCCCAGTATTCCGCATCATCGCCATAACCCAGTTCCTTCGCATACCATTTCATGACGGCTTCCACTGTCAGAGCATGCTGGATATGGAACGGATCCTGATTGTACTTTTTCAATAAAGTAAATGCGTCGTCTCTTGCAATGTGTTCCATTTTAAGTACCTCTCTGTCATCTCTGTATTGTCAAATCTTCCGGCCACAGGGAGCCTTCGGTCAATCCCCGCTCCGTAAGCCAATTATCCTCCACAGAGACATATTTTTCAACCCCGTTTTCATCCACAAGAGTTACCGACACCTTCGGACTTTCTCCGGGAAGCCGCTCCTCGCAGCCATAGTCTCCGTCAAAGATCTGCCGGATCGTCCATTTCGCCATCTTCATCCTCCTCTATGCCCAGTCCCTGCATCAGAATGCGGTTCCACTCTGCATTATTGTTCTCCAGTTCTTTCTTCTGCATGATCCGGTTCCGGTCACTTAAGATGGCCAGCATCTCATCTGCAATCTCCTCCGGCGGCAGATCGGAATAATGATACAGATAACCGATCATACGGCTCGCCGTGAAATCCGTGTTAAGATTCTTCGTCACCAGATCGCAGAAGGACTCCGGATAGCCGCGGGCTATGAGCATTTTATATAATTCCATACTTTGTGGGGATCTTGGTTTCATATTCTACGCTTTCTTAATGTGGAAGATCACGCCGCTCTTGGGATAGATCCATTCATCCTTGATGGCGATATCATAGAGCCCGGCTCTCTGGATGCAGGCACCGGCATTGGCGCTGCTCTCCTTGTTGAGATAAGAGTACATGGTGACTTCCATACCGTTCTTGTATTTCAGTTTGATATGGGGCTCCTTCGTGGGATCCACCAGGGTCACCTCGAAGATGGAGTTCCATACTCTGGGCATCTTGAAATAGATGCTCACCAGATGTTCGTTGTTGGCTTCGCTGCGGTCAAAATCCAGCTTGAATTTCAGGATGAATCCGTTGCTCTTACGTTCCACTTCAAACTGCGCATTGTCATCATCGTCCCCGCTGTTGTCGATCCGCAGGATCGGCAGGAACAGCGCATTGATGACATCCCGGACCCTGTCCGCGGGAATACTGTTGATGAAATCCACCGCTTCCGGCTCCACCACCAGATCCTCATTAAAGATGCTCTTCGTAAAATCCGCATCATGCCCGGTCTCCAGCAGACCGCCGTCCAGGCTCTTCTTGTCATAGGCGAACCCCAGACAGATCGTATCACCGTTGTAATTTTCGTCCGTGCCACCCAGGTATTTTACATTAAATTTCAGTTCTTCGTCGATCAGATAATATTTTCCCTCGGAAGCTCCCGGGAATCCGGCCTTCGCATACTCTTCCGGCAGATTCGGCTCCAGATTGATGGTGTAATCGAACATTTTGCGGATTCTGGCGCCTCTGGCCCTGTCAAAATATTTTTCCATGTTCGCCGCCAGCATATCCACGGCATCTTCATCCTTGACCATAGAGGTAATCGTAGATTTTAAAAAGGTCTTCTTGTCCTCGTCACTGAAAGAGTCCAGGATTTCCGGCTCTCCCATCAGAGTCTTGGTGATCTGCTGGGAGGTCTCTCTGGCATAGGCATCCTGTGTCAGCTTGTTGTTCAGAATATCGAACAGTAAAAATGCCGCCAGCACACCGATCAGGTTTCCAACGATATTGTCGATCAGGTCATCCAATGTGTATCCGTTCTTCAGCGCCAGATAAGTGTATCCCACAAATACCAGCAAAAATGCGATCAATATCAGCACCATGGTGGCAGATATGGTATCCATCATCCTGCTCTTTTTCTTCTTTTGTTTCTCGTTATCCATGAATTTCCTCCCTCGTAAATCTACCCTCATAGATAGCAGGCTTTTTCTGATAGTAAGCCCAGAAGCGGTCACCGTAATCATAATGCCACCATTCTGACGGCAGATTGGTGAATCCCGCATCTGTCATGACATAATAGAGCAGACGACGGTTATCGCGGATCTGTGCTTCCTCCGCCGTAGTCACATGCTCCGGCATTTCAAAATATGCCGCACAGGTCTTGTCCGTAAATGCATCAAATCCACAGCCCATCTCCAGTTCCCTGCCCTCGGGATCCAACAGCGTCAGATCAATGGCACCTCCTGTGGTATGTGCCGGAGGCACCTGACGGTCCGCCACCGGATCAGAGACAAATTTGCAGATCACGGCTTTTCTTTCTTCTTCCGTCAGTTCTTCCAGGGAAAAGTCACGGATAATATCCACGGAATATTTTTCAAACAGTTCATGCTGCAGGGCAAAAGGTCTCCAGGCATCCCAGATGCGGAACCGATAGCCCAGGGGCAGACTTTTGGCCGCAGCAAGCAGCCGCTCATACATTTCCCTGCGGACAAAACACTTTTCTTCCGCATGATCCATTTTCAGGACCGGATATAACATTTTTACATCCCAGTATTCATTGCTCTTCAGTTCAATAAACGGCGAATCAATAAATTGACTGTCCGTATATCTCTCCGGATCTGCAAATTTCGGTATCGGCCTCATAGCATCAGTCTCCTTTGATTTCTTCTGCCATAGGCTTCAACTGTGATACCAGATTGGTCATATCCTCGAACATGGAGCTCTTGGTGGTACCCAGGGCATTGGCTTTCTCGATATGCGCCAGCACCTGGCCGAACTGGTCTTCCTCGGAATTGAAACTGTTTCTTACCTGTTCCAGTTTCTGCTCGGAAGACGCGGCCACCTGCTCGATCTCCTGCTGGACCGATTTGGCTCCGTCTGCAGCCTCAATGATCTGATCAAATACGCCGTAAGCCGCATCCACATTCTCTACATTCTGTCCGAAAGCTGCCTTGGACTCCTCAATATTGGCGTTGAGCTGTGTGGTTCCTTTCTCCACATCCGAAATGCTGGTTTCCACGGCTCCCACCAGATCCTTGATCTCTCCTGCCAGATTTTTCACCTGATTGGCAACCACGGCAAAGCCTCTGCCCTGCTCCCCGGCTCTGGCCGCTTCGATGGAAGCATTCAGAGCCAGCATATTGGTCTGGTTGGCAATGGAAATGATCTGCTGCATGCAGTCTTTGATCTGCTGTACGGAGTTCTGCACACCGGCAAAGGCATTCTGGATCTCGCCAAAGCTGTCCTGCATTTCCGCAGAACTTGTTTTCAGCTGGTTCACCTTACTCTGGGCCTCTTCCACAGATTCACCGATCTGATTCTTCACGCTGTCAAACCGGGTGGCAATCTGTCCCACGTTGGCAAATACCACCGACAGCTCCTCCATCTGGTCTTTCAGATTGCTGTTTTCCTGCTGCGCCATTTCAAAGGCTTTCTGCACTTCCGCCATCTCATCCAGAGATTCCACTTCTCTCTGTGCCAGCTGCTTCTGGTATTCCAGAATGCTGTCTGCCACGTGGCTGATGGGATGGGTATCTATCTTTTTCGTCTGCCGGACGTTCGTTACTTCTTTTTCCTTTTTTCTGAACATATGCTATCTCTTCCTTCCGTATCCTGATATTCTTCCGCTGCTATTCAAATACCACGCAGGTCATGGTCTGGTTGACAAACTGCTGGTTATAATGCTCTCCGAAACCGATCAGACCGGCATGGTCTCCCAGCGTTGCCATGGATTTTAAGTAGCTGTCAAAATAATGTTCCTGCGTAAACAGAAGATAACGGAACATACAGTTGACGGAAAACACACCGGACACATGTTTGAAATCCCGGCGGATCTGCTGAATCGTATTCTCTACCACCTGAGGGATATCCTGGGCCTGCAGCAAGGTAAGCACATCTGAATCATTTACCTGACGGAAACATGCCAGCTTGTCCCCCACCACATCCTTAATGGATATGATGCAGATATCCTGTCCGTTCATCTTACCGAACGGATTCTTGAAGGTCTGTGTGTTAATGTCTTTCTCACTGATATGTAAAATATCCTGATATACCTTTCTGGCCGGCTGTCCATTGAGTTCTCCCAGCAAATATTTACTGCGGTCAGTCTTCGATGCAATAAAGCGGTATCCCGGCATCGGCTGGTAGATATTTTCCTTATAGACCTTGATCTTGCCGTCGTTGTTGCGGATCAGGGCATAAGCATCCGCATCCTCATAGACTTTGCCGTTGGCCGAGACTTTACCGGCATCGCCGGTCCCTCCCATCAGGGAAATCTTACGTTTGCCAAGGACACTGTAAATCGTGGTCAGTACGCAGGCATCATTACCGGTGCAGAAATCGATACACACCGTATTATTCTCCGTTGCTTTTACGGTATCCAGGTCCTTCTCCTGTCTTCCGATATATTTTACCGGCATGGTGGAGGCCTGTTCCAGCACATTCGCCGCTACCGTCAGATTGCCTTCCAGCGCAACCACCGCCACGCCATCACCTGCCTGCACCGTCTGTCCGCTGTAGCTTCCACCGATACAGCCGATGCTGGGCACTCCGGGAAACAGCTGTTCCAGCTCGTCCACATGCTGTTCAAACTGCTTCGCATTGGACATCAGTAACAATAATTTGGGAGCATTGATTCCTTTGGTGGCTTCTCTCAGATTACCACCTTTATCCATTCCGTATATCTGTTTCACGCCTTATCCTCACCTTTCAAAGTAAATTCCGCCAGTACTCTGATAGTACTGTATCTATAAAACTAAATTTAATTATAGTATAGCAGAATTGCGGTTTCAACTTTTAAAAATGCACAGTTTTTACAGATAATTTTAGGTATTTATGACAATAACTCTTCCGCCGGTTGAAACTTCCCGAAGTGCTTGTTAAAATGGATCCATGAAAAAGAAAAATTTATGCAAAACGTTACTGAAAATCACAGGCATCGTTCTGGGGATCCCGATCCTCGTACTGTTAGCTTATATCGTCTACCTCTATGCCGGTTATCACAGGATCGAGGACAATCAGGCGCTGGTGGTGGAGGCACCGGCAGGCGATACTTCCACAGGGACAAAAACGGTGCTGTCCACAGATACGGAATATTCCGCGCTGACCTACAATATCGGCTTCGGAGCTTATCTGCCGAATTACAGTTTTTTCATGGACGGCGGTACTTCCTCCTGGGCTGAGAGCCCGGAGACCGTGCAGTATGCCATAAACGGTGTGGGCGAACTGGTATCTTCCCTGGATCCGGATTTTGCCCTGATCCAGGAGATTGATCTGGATTCCACCAGAAGCTATCATACCAACGAATATGAAATGCTGCGTCAGAGTCTGTCAGAGTACACTACGGTATTTGCACAGAATTATGACTCCGCTTTCCTGTTTTATCCACTTACCCAGCCCCACGGCAGCAGCAAATCCGGTCTCGGCCTGTTTTCCAAATTTCCGGTGACTTCCGCCCTGCGCAGAAGTTTCCCCATTTCTACTTCTTTCAGCAAGTTTTTCGATCTGGACCGCTGCTACAGTGTCTCCCGGATCCCGGTGGATAACGGGAAGGAACTGGTGATCTTCAATCTGCATATGTCCGCCTACGGCAACAGCGACGCCATCCGCAAGGGGCAGATCGAGATGCTGTGCAACGATATGCAGGCAGAATACGAAGCCGGGAATTATGTGCTCTGCGGCGGAGATTTCAATCACGATCTGAAGGCCTCCGAGGAGGACGCGGAGAACTGTGAATCCTGGGCGTTTCCATTTCCCCGGAGTGAGCTTCCGGAGCATCTTACCTTCTGTCTGGATCTGTTGACCGAAGAGGAGCAGGCAGCCCTCTGGAACAGTGCCCGGAATGCGGATATGGAATATGTTCCCGGTGTTACTTATACTGTGACACTGGACGGATTTATTATCTCGGACAACATCGAATGCCTGTCCTATGAGAATATCAATACCGGATATTCCTATTCGGATCATGATCCGGTGCGGGTGGAGTTTGTGTTAAGACCGTGACAAGATTCACAGGGATTTATTGACAGAAATTGTCTCCCTTTTGTAGAATAAGGGCACAGTTAAGAGGGAGTAGTTCCCGGACGGTTTCTGATAGAATGATACACGAAGCTGTCCGGAATGATAATCGTCATCACGCCTGTCAGGGCCGGTTATTATTGTAAGCAACGAGACTTTTATCGATCATTTTTGATGCGGTAAAAGTCTCTATTTTTATGCTCATATTCAGGGACAGCACCGCAGGAAAGGACGGGTTATGGAATACATATTGTTACTTGTGGGGTTTGTACTTCTGATCAAGGGAGCGGACTTTTTCGTGGAGGGAAGCTCCTCGCTGGCAGGGATCCTGAAAGTCCCAAGCGTCATCATCGGACTGACCATCGTGGCTATGGGCACCAGCGCGCCGGAGGCTTCCGTCAGCATCAATGCCGCTCTGGCAGGCAGCAATGACATCGCCATCAGTAATGTCATCGGCTCCAATATTTTCAACGGACTGGTGGTGGTCGGCATCTGTGCTTTTCTGCACAGCTTTGTGCCTCACGGGGAGATTCTGAAACGGGATATGCCGTTAAATATTCTGGTGACTTTTGCACTGTGCCTGATGTTCCTGAACGGCCGTTTAAGCCGCATGGAAGGTGTGATCCTGCTTCTGGGAATGGCTGTGTATCTGGGCTTTATGATCTACAGTGCCCGGAAAAACAGGGAGGAGGGCGAACCCGGTAAGGTGCTTTCCCTTCCCCGCAGTCTTCTCTATATCGCAGGTGGACTGGCCGCCGTGATTTTCGGCGGGGATCTGGTGGTAGACAAAGCGTGCATCATCGCCACGAATTTCGGTGTCAGTCAGAATTTCATCGGTCTGACCATTATCGCTATCGGCACCTCCCTGCCGGAGCTGGTGACCTCCATCGTCGCCACGAGAAAGGGAGACAGCGGGCTGGCCCTCGGCAATGCCATCGGTTCCAACCTGTTCAATATCCTGTTTATCCTGGGAATGTCCGCTGCCATCTGTCCTTTAAATGTACTCGGCGAATCCGTCATCGATACGGTTCTGCCTCTGGGCAGTGCCATTCTGCTTTTCCTGTTTGCCCGCACCGGCAGACGCATGACCCGCAGTGAGGGGGCTGCGTGCGTGCTTCTGTATCTTGGATATACCGCCTACCTCTTCGTGAGGTAGGCCCGTGCCTGACGGCACACTACACAAACAGCGCACCCCGGGGGAAGGTGCGCTGTTTTATTGCCTTTTATTCCGAAACATTGCAGGCGATCATGCTTTGAGCTATAATAATTTTATTCTCATTTTCAGGAGGCCTTTATGCTGTTAGATACCTTGCAAAACGATACTGCCAATTACATCCATCTGGTGTCGCTGTTGCGTACGCCACACGAGATTATTGTAAATACCGAGGATAGTCTGCTGGTGTATTTTTCAGAGCAGGACACTTATATTGCCGAATCTACTGCTGCGGATATTGCTCCTTTTCTGCAGATCATGGATTCCTGCCATATCAATCGCCTGGAATCGACTAACGAAGCCATCTATGACCATTTTCGCAGGAAACGTAAGACCAGCTACAAATGCTACCAGTATGGCCCTGTTTCCGCCGGCACAGAGGATCCGCACCTGCAGCTTCTGAAACAGGAGGATCTGGATGCCGCTATTGCCATCCACGGGGAAGAGACCTATCTTCGGCAGTTGTGGGAACGACGCCGTCTGTATGGTTATTATGTCGAAGGTCATCTGGTGGGCTACATTGCTTATCACATTGACGGTTCCTTTGGCGCGGTCTATGTATTTCCCACTTACCGCAGACAGGGATATGCCGGGAAAATGATAAGCGCCGTTGCTTTTGTCTGCAACGACGCTCTAATGTACTCTCAGGTTCTGGTGGATAATACCGCTTCGATCCGGCTGCATGAAAGTATGCCGCTGCCTTGCTCCGGGAAAGTCATCCACTGGACTTATGATGAAGGATTCTGTTACAAAGACTGATCAGATGCCTTCTGTGTTACCGTATCTTTATGACAGATCTCTCTCCACTGGCAATCGCCGCAGATAGCTCTGCCGTTGCCGGGGTGGAGAATTCTGTCCTCCACTATTTTTTCGAATTCCGGAAAAGTAAGTTCCTGCCCTGCCTGTAAACCGGTGTATTGCAGAACACCGTTATCGTAGCGATCCACTTTTTCCGCAGATTCACATTTGCCACCCTTATTATGTGGGCAGGCACTGCAGATCTCATCCGTCTCTCCTACAAGCCGCAGGGATGCCGGTCCCTTTTCCCCCAGCAGCCGGTTCTTCACTTCCGCCATATGAGCGGTAAATCCGTCACTATATCCCTTCCCCTCAAAGAAATAAAGGCACATTCCGTGATGCGGACGGATCCGGTAAATTGTTGTCTCTTCCATGTCCGGCCTGTCCTTTAGTCCTGTCCGTTCAGCTTCAGGACCTTAGCCAGTCTCTTGCTCAGGGTCAGTGCCAGCGCGATCTTCACCAGATCCGGAATGATGAAAGGAATCACGCACCATCCCAGAACGGTAGCCAGGCCGACTGCACCTGCATTCTGTGCGTATACCACCATGAACCATGCGGTTCCGAATGCATAGCAGACGATCAGTCCCAGCACCATGGAGATGCCCAGTACCCAGATCTTACGTCCGAAGAGTTTCTCGATCAGCCACATCAGCAGTGCAGAGAATAAGAAACCGATAATGTAACCACCGGTGTTGCCCAGCAGGATACCGATACCACCGGAGAAACCGGCAAATACGGGGATACCTACCGCACCCAGCAAAATATAGATCAATACCGCAAGGCTTCCTCTCTTACCGCCCAGCACACCTA
>JBNMJR010000014.1:0-23555 GCA_050873925.1 Acetatifactor sp. | reverse complement strand
CCGACCTACAGTGCAGTATCCAGCAACACCGGGATTGCAACGGCATCGGTAGATACTGCGGGTAAGATCACAGTCAAAGGTGTGGCTGCGGGAGATACTTCCGTGAAAGTGGCAGTCACCATGGGAACTGCAAGTGCCTCTCTGGAACTGGCAGTAAAGGTTACCGCACAGATGGCGATCACCTTAGACAAAACAGCAGTGACGACCTATCCAAAGGCAACGGACACGGTTACTGCGACCGTCAGTGGAAGCGGAACCGTAAGTGCAGTTTCCAGTGATAACAATATTGCAACCGTGGCAGTAAACGGCAAGGCCATTACCATTACCGGTGTGAAAGCGGGAAGTGCTACGGTAACGGTAACGTATACAGAAGGCAGCAATAAGGTGGAAGCAAAATGTACGGTAACGGTAAAAGCTTCCAATGTCAGAGAAGATAAAACGACCAAGCTGAAAGACAAGAGCGGTGTACAGCTGTATGTATCAGATGGTAACGGTGGCTACAGAGAAGCAGCCTATGCGGATTACTTCACTGCCTCCAAATTCTACGTCAAGGGTGATGTGAAATATACCGGATGGCAGACACTGGACGGAAAACTGTACTTCTTTACGGCAGACGGTAATAAGGTTACCGGAGAACAGGTCATTCAGGGTGCAAAATACAATTTTGCCAGCGATGGATCTCTGGTAGTCGGTTCCGGTACCATGGGAATCGATGTGTCCAAGTGGAACGGCAGCATTGACTGGAATGCCGTGAAGAATTCCGGCGTCAGCTACGTGATCATCCGTGTGGGTTATCGTGGCTCTTCTCAGGGAGCACTGATTGATGATCCTACCTTCAGGACCAATATCAAGGGAGCTACGGCAGCAGGACTGAAAGTAGGTGTATACTTCTTCACCCAGGCGGTGGACGAGGTCGAGGCAGTACAGGAAGCTTCCATGGTACTGGATCGTATCAGCGGTTACAAGATTTCCTATCCGGTATTCCTGGATGTGGAAGGAAGCGGCGGAAGAGGTGACAAGATCGATTCCGCGACCAGAACAGCAGTATGTAAGGCATTCTGCAATACCATTCAGAATGCAGGATATACCGCAGGTGTGTACGCCAACAAGACCTGGCTCAGCCAGAAGATGGATGCCAGTGCTCTGAGCGGCTACAAGATCTGGCTGGCCCAGTATGCGGCAGCACCCACCTACACCGGACGCTATGACCTGTGGCAGTACAAGTCCACCGGAAAAGTCAGCGGCATCAGCGGCAATGTGGATCTGAACTTAAGCTACTTGGGATATTAACATCAGCAATGAACAGCCGGTGCGACTGCTTGCAGGCAGAGCCGGCTGCTCATTAGCTGATGAAACACACATGAGCAAGTAGGGCGATAGCCCGGAATGCGAATGGGTGTCACGGGTCCGAGAGCACGAAGTGCGGAGGAACCGCGTTAATACCCAGTGTTGAGAATGGCGATAGCCCGGAATGCGAATGGGTGTCACGGGTCCGAGAGCACGAAGTGCGGAGGAACCGTGTTGATATCCCGGTTACTTTATGGTAAAATATCCCTATCTATAGCATAAAATGTGCGCAATGCGCAGAACGGAGAAAAAATGAGAACTTATCTGGTAACAGGCGGAGCCGGTTTCATCGGTTCCAACTACATTCATTACATGTTCAAAAAATACGATAACGAAATCCGTATCATTAACGTGGATGCGTTGACCTATGCAGGTAACCTGGAGAACCTGAAGGACGTGGAGAAGCGTGAGAACTATACTTTTGTAAAGGCTAATATCTGTGACAAGGAAGCTATCAGCAAGATCTTCGCAGAGAATGATATCGACCGTGTGGTACATTTTGCGGCAGAGAGCCATGGGGACAGAAGTATCCGTAACCCGGAGATCTTCGTACAGACCAATGTACTGGGTACCGCAGTGATGTTGAACTGTGCCAAGGCAGCCTGGGAACTCCCGGATGGCAGCTTCAAGGAGGGTAAGAAGTTCCTGCATGTATCTACGGATGAAGTGTACGGATCTCTTCCCGATGATGACAATGCGTTCTTCTACGAGACCACCCCGTATGATCCCCACAGCCCCTACTCCGCAAGTAAGGCAAGCTCGGACATGCTGGTGAAGGCATATATGGATACTTATCATTTCCCTGCCAACATTACCAACTGCTCCAACAACTACGGACCTTATCAGTTCCCTGAGAAGCTGATTCCTCTGATCATCAACAATGCATTGCACGGCAAGAAGCTTCCGGTCTACGGTGACGGCAAGAACGTCCGCGACTGGTTGTATGTAGAGGATCATGCCAAGGCTATCGACATGGTACAGGAACAGGGAAGACTGTTCGAGACCTACAACGTGGGCGGACATAACGAGAAGCAGAACATCGAGATCATTCACATCATCATCGAGACCCTGCAGGAGATGCTTCCGGATTCCGATCCCCGCAAGACACATATTAACAACGATCTGATCACTTACGTGGAAGACCGTAAGGGACATGACAGAAGATATGCCATTGCACCGGACAAAATCAAGGCAGAGATTGGCTGGTATCCCGAGACCATGTTCAAGGAAGGCATCCGCAAGACCATTGCCTGGTACTTCGAGCATGAAGACTGGATGAATAATGTGACCAGCGGTGATTACCAGAAGTACTACAATGAGATGTACGAAGAAAAGTAAAGAATACCTGTTAAATGGGAACGATGAACGTCGTTCCCATTCGGTGTGTTAAAAAACAAGTAAAATAAAGCCCCCCAAAGGGCGGATCGGAGGACGAAATGAAAGGAATTATACTGGCGGGAGGTTCCGGAACCAGACTGTATCCCCTGACAAAAGCGATTTCCAAGCAGATCATGCCGGTGTACGATAAACCCATGATCTATTATCCCCTGTCAACACTGATGCTGGCAGATATCAGAGAGGTGCTGATCATCTCCACCCCGAGAGACCTTCCGGTATTTAAGGAATTACTGGGAGACGGCAGTCAGCTGGGTATGCGCCTGGAATATGCGGTACAGGATCAGCCCCGTGGTCTGGCAGACGCTTTTATCATCGGCGCGGACTTTATCGGCAATGACAGAGTGGCTCTGGTACTGGGAGACAACATTTTCTACGGACAGAGCTTTTCCGCAGTACTGCGCAGAGTAGCAGCCAGAGAAAAGGGTGCTACTATTTTCGGATATTATGTACGTGATCCCAGAGAATACGGTGTAGTGGAATTTGATGAAAACGGCAAGGCACTTTCCATTGAGGAGAAGCCGGAGCATCCCAAGAGCAATTACGCGGTTCCCGGTCTGTATTTTTATGACAATGACGTAGTGGAAATTGCAAAAAATGTAAAGCCCTCCGCAAGAGGAGAAATCGAGATCACCAGCATCAATAATGAGTACCTGAACAGAGGCACTCTGCAGGTAGAGACGCTGGGAAGAGGCTTCGCATGGCTGGATACCGGCAACCACGATGCACTTTTGGATGCAGCGGATTTTGTGGCGGCTTTCCAGAAGAGACAGGGACTGTATATTTCCTGCATCGAGGAGATTGCTTTCAAGCGTGGCTTCATTGACAAAGAACAGCTGCTTGCTCTGGCAGAGCCGCTGCTTAAGACGAATTACGGTAAATATCTGGTAGAGGTAGCCAATGGACTCTAAGCTGCGAAAGATGGCGATCCTGGCCTCCATGGCGGTGATCCTGCTGGTGGCACTTCTGGTCATGTATGTCAACAGGGAGCAGTTTGCGGCCACTTCCGGCCAGCAGACGTCAGGCACATTGAATGCAGGTGTGGACAGCATTGCGGCCTCGGCGGAAACCGGGGAGCAGACAGAAGAGACGATTTCGCCGGATGGTCAGATCGGCAATGATCTGAAAGCTTTTTTAAAAGACAATACATTTTTCGACCAGGAGGTAAATCCGATCCTGGAAGCGGCGAAGGACAATAGCAACCGCCTGTCGCTGGTAGCCACTTCCGTGGAAAAGGATCTGCGTATCCAGATCGTGAACAACGAAGGGATTCCGGTGACCGGAGAGAGCTTCTATGTACGACTGGACGGACTGGGCGATTATAAAGACCTGGATCAGGACGGTATCATTTACATCGGAGATCTGGATTCCGGGGATTATTATATTGAACTCCTTCCCATCGAGGGATATAAGGTGCCGGTCAGTGAAACGAGAGTTCACGTCAAGGATAAAGTGGAATATCTGGCCATTGATGATATTTCCCTGTTGATCAAGACGGAGGATGAAGTGGACGCCGAAGCCGAGGACAGCGCTGTGACAGGTGCTCTGGCAGATGCGGACAAGACAGAAATCCAAAAACTGCAGACCACATCCGGCAATGCAAAGGTCGGTATCGACGTCTCTAAATGGAACAAGGAGATCGACTGGGATAAGGTGAAAAATGCGGGAGTGCAGTTTGCCATTGTCCGTGCGGGATACCGTGGTTCGGTAACGGGAAGCCTGGTGGAAGACCCGATGTTCGTGACCAATATGAAAGGCGCGGAAGCTGCGGGAATTCCGGTGGGTGTATACTTTTTCACCCAGGCTGTGGATGAGAAGGAAGCAGTGGAAGAAGCATCCGCAGTGATCGAACTGATCCGGGATTACCGGCTGAATTATCCGGTATTTATTGATACCGAAGGTGCGGGCGGCAGCGGCCGTGCGGACGGTCTGGATGCGGAGACCAGAACACTGGTATGCGAAGCATTCTGCCGCACGATAGAAAATGCGGGATATACAGCGGGAGTTTATGCCAGCCGCAACTGGTACAACAATAATCTGCAGACGGCAAGACTGGAAAATTATCACATCTGGCTGGCAGAGTATCGCAGTGTACCGTTATATCAGGGATATTACAAGACCTGGCAGTATACCTCCAAGGGAAAAGTGGACGGTATCGAAGGCAGAGTTGATATGAATATCACCTATGAATAAAACAACAAAGAGTGAGGAAGAAATAAATGGGCAAAATAACAGTAGAAACCTGTGAAATTGAAGGATTAAAGATCATTACTCCTACGGTATTCGGAGATGCCAGAGGATACTTTATGGAAACTTATAATTATAATGATTTCAAGGCAGCGGGAATTCCGGAAGTGTTTGTACAGGACAATCAGTCTGCTTCCAAGAAGGGAGTTCTGCGTGGACTGCATTTCCAGAAACATTTTCCCCAGGACAAGCTGGTCCGTGTGATCCGCGGAGAAGTATACGACGTGGCAGTGGATCTGCGGGAAGGCTCTAAGACTTTCGGCCAGTGGTACGGAGTACTTCTGTCCGAGGAGAATAAGAAGCAGTTCTTTATCCCCAAGAATTTTGCACATGGATTTCTGGTATTATCGGATTATGCGGAATTCTGTTATAAATGTACCGATTTCTATCATCCCGATGATGAAGGCGGCATTGCCTACAATACACCGGATATCGGCGTGAAGTGGCCGATTCCGGAAGGTATGGAACTGACACTTTCCGAGAAAGATACCAAGTGGGGCACTCTGGAACAGTACCTGAAGGAAAAAGAGCATGAAAGTAAGTAAGAAGATGGGCATTGCCCTGTTTGTGACAGCGGCGGTGATCATGGCGGTGCTCATTGTGTTCCATAAGAATCCGGGCCCGGCGGCGGATCAGAGCCAGGAACTGGCCAAGAAGATCATTTCCTGCGTGGTGATTGCGGCGGCATGTTTCGCTTTTATCCACTGGTATGATAAGTTCACCGGGTTGCCGGTGGAGCTGTTTCAGAACCGTCATCTGATCTGGAAACTGGCAAAAAATGATTTTAAAAAGAGGTATGCCGGATCTTATCTGGGGGCAGTGTGGGCCATGGCGCAGCCGGTGGTTACGGTGGCTATGTACTACATTGTTTTTGACAAGATCATGGGCAATACAAGTACACCCCTGCGGGAAGGTGTGGAAGTGCCCTTTGTATTGTTCCTGACTGCGGGACTGGTGCCCTGGTTCTATTTCAGTGAGGCACTGAATAACGGAACCAATGCCCTGCTGGAATACAACTATCTGGTGAAAAAGGTGGTATTCAAGATCAGTATCCTGCCTATCATCAAGATCATCGCAGCCACCTTTATCCATGTGTTTTTCGTGTGTCTGCTGTTGATCGTGGCGGCAATCTACGGATATTACCCTACCATATATACTACACAGATCATTTATTACAGTTTCTGTCTGTTTATTTTCGTACTGGCGCTGAGCTATACGACCTGTGCGGTGGTGGTATTTTTCCGGGATTTATCCCAGATCATCAGTATCGGATTGCAGATCGGCATGTGGGCCACACCTATTCTGTGGAATCTGGATGCATTGTCCGGCAAATGGATCATGATCCTGAAGCTGAATCCGCTGGTGTATATCGTCAACGGCTATCGCAGTGCTATTTATGAGAAAGAATGGTTTTTCCAGGATTTCTTTTCCACGATGTATTTCTGGATCGTGACGGTAGTGCTGTTTGGACTGGGAGCTGTGATCTTTAAACGATTGAAGGTACATTTCGCGGACGTATTATAAAATATAAAAAGAGCATGGCAAAACTTTTATAGAATGGAGAACCTTGTGGGGAGGAGCTGCATTACGAAACTGTTGTGGGGAAAACAGAAAGGGTGAAAGTAATTGAAGGGTGCTCATGAAAAGTTAAGAAAATTATGGTCATGGAAGCCGGGAAAAATCCTGCTGGCAGTGGGGTGCTGCGTACTGTTGCTGTTGACATTGATTCCGCTGTTCCGGCTGACGGTTTATGCGGTTCCCTATTATGATGACTACAATTTCGGAAGATTTGCCAGAGCGGCTATGGAACAGGAACATTCAAAATGGGCGGCTATCTCCGGTGCACTGGACTGCGCCAGAACCCAGTGGTATGCATGGCAGGGAACCTATGCCTCTATTTTCTTTATGTCACTGATGCCGGCAATCTGGGGTGAACAATATTATTTCCTGGGACCGGTGTTCATTCTGCTTATACTGTTGGCAGGCACCATGGCATTTACCCATGTGATCCTGCGGAAAGTACTGACTGTGGAAAAGTGGACCGGCCTGGCAACACAGGCAGTGATCACAGCGTCAGTCTTTATGTTCATTTATTCCGCACAGAGCGGTTTCTACTGGTATAACGGCGGAGTTCATTATGTGGGAATGCATGGTTTCGGCCTGTTGCTTCTGGCTGCGGCAATCTGTCTGGAGAGAGCAGAAGGAAGAACAGCGACAGGGCTGTTATTTACAGCGTCGGTACTGCTTTCCGTGATCACAGCGGGAAGCAATTTTGTCACAGCACTGCAGGGACTTTTGAGCCTGTTGACGATCCTGTTGGTAAGTGTGGTATTGGAACATCGGAAAAAAGGATTGTGGTTGTTGCCGGCTACATTGGTATATATCATAGGATTTGGATTCAATGTTGCGGCACCGGGGAATTCCGTGCGGGCCCGCAGCTATGTGGGCTGGGGATACAGTCCGCTGGAATCCATCGGCAGATCTTTTCTGGAGGCGGTAAAACATCTTCCGGAATTTACGGGATCCATCGTTCTTATGGTGATGGTGATGCTGATCCCCCTGATCTGGCAGGCACTGAAGGGGACGGAGTATCGTTTCCGTTATCCGGGAATCGTACTTCTCTGGTCTTTCTGCCTGTATGCCACCGGTTATACCCCCAGTCTGTATTCCCTGGGACATGCGGGATTGTCCAGAACTCTGAATGCGGTGAAGATCACATATTTGTTGCTGTTATTCCTGAATGAAATATACTGGTGCGGCTGGCTGCAGCAAAGATTGCAGAAGAAGGCTTCGGGTAGTACGGCAAGGTGGCTGGCAAACTGGAACGGGGCTGCAGTGTGGTGGTTTTATGCAATCATGGCACTGGAATTTTTCATGATCTTTCAGGTATCTCCCAATCAGGCGGGTCATTATTCGGCCTACGGTGCCTATTATTATGTGCATACCGGAGAGGCCAATAATTTTCATCAGGAATATCTGGAACGGGTGAAGAGACTGTCGGGAAATGCCCAAAATGTGCATTTGCCCGCCTACCGGTACAAACCGTGGTTTTTGTGCATGGGGGATATTTCGGAAGATGCCAACAACGAAGCAAACAGGTCATTGGCCATGTGGTATGATAAAGACAGTGTAACGCTGATAAGCGAGGAATAGAAATTTATGCAGGAAAAGAAAAAACTGGCCATTGAAGTCGATAATGTCCAGAAAATCTATAAATTATATGATAAGCCTTCAGACCGGATGAAGGAAGCTTTCGGTTTCGGAAAAAAGACGAAGCACAAGCTTCATTATGCCCTGAAGGGTGTGGACATGAAGATCTATCAGGGAGAAACGGTGGGCATTATCGGCACCAACGGTTCCGGTAAATCCACGATCCTGAAGATCATTACCGGCGTATTGAATCCCACTTCGGGAAGAGTGCTGGTAAACGGCCGTATTTCCGCTCTGCTGGAGCTGGGTGCCGGATTCAATATGGAATATAACGGCATTGAAAATGTGTATCTGAACGGTACGATGATGGGATTTTCCGAGAAGGAGATCGAGGCGAAACTGCCGGAAATCTTAAGTTTTGCGGACATCGGAGATTATGTCTATCAGCCGGTGAAGACGTATTCCAGCGGTATGTTCGTCCGTCTGGCTTTTGCGGTTGCCATCAATATTGAGCCGGAAATCCTGATCGTGGATGAGGCCCTGAGTGTCGGTGATGTATTTTTCCAGGCAAAATGTTATCACAAATTCGAAGAATTTAAGAAGATGGGCAAGACCATCGTGTTCGTCAGCCATGATCTGAGCAGTATCAGTAAATATTGTGATCGTGTGTATTTGCTGAATCAGGGAAATATTCTGGGAGAAGGCAGTCCCAAGGCCATGATCGACACCTACAAGCGGGTACTGGTGGGACAGTATGACGGCCCGGAGAGCATGGGAGAAGAGACGGCCAGTCTGCTGGATGATGAGGATCTGCAGAGAGCGGCGGCCAAAAAGGCGGAGGAAAAGGAAACCGACGCTTCCCGGGCTTCCATGGAGGCCAGGGGGCAGAATCCCAATGCTCTGGAATACGGTACGAAGCAGGCACAGATCGAGGAATTTTACATTACGGATGACAGAGGGGTTCCCACCAATGCGATCCTGAAGGGCAGTATGTTTACCATCCATATGCGGGTTCGTTTTATGGATCACATTCCGGCCCCCATTTTTGCATTTTCCGTAAAAAATGTCATCGGTGTGGAGATCACCGGTACAAATACCATGATTGAAAAAGCCTTTCTGGACAGTGTGGAACCGGGAGATGTGAAAAATGTCACCTTTACCCAGAAGATGAATTTACAGGGCGGCGAATATCTGCTGTCTCTGGGAGTGACCGGCTACAATCAGGATACCTTCGAGGTATATCACAGACTGTACGATGCCTTGAACATTACGGTGGTATCCGACAAGAACACAGTAGGCTATTATGATATGGATTCCGACACAAAAGTATGGGATGCGGAGGAGAAGTAAGGAATGACAGAGACCATCGGGAAGATCACGCTGAATCTGGATAAATATCCCGGCGAGGATTATTATTGCGACGGCAGTGTGGAGGATGAGATCTTAGACATTGTAAAAAAATACAGTACGGTGGAATACGACAGGATCATTGCGGAGCGAAAGAGCTGGCCGATCCTGTATCATTTGTCTGCACTCCGGGAAAATATTGTGGATTTTCTTCCTATACGAAAAACGGAGAAAGTGCTGGAAGTGGGCAGCGGATGCGGAGCCATCACGGGCGCACTGGCCGGAAAAGCCGGGGAAGTGACCTGTGTGGATCTCTCGAAGAAGCGCAGTCTGATCAACGCCTACCGTCACAGTGAATGTGAGAACGTGACAATCCATGTGGGCAATTTCACGGATGTGGAACCGGAACTGCCCGCGGATTATGACTATATCTGTCTGATCGGCGTCTTTGAGTACGGTCAGGCTTACATAGGCGGTAAAACGCCTTACGAGGATTTCCTTAAGATCCTGCAGAAGCATCTGGCACCGGGCGGCAGAATTATTATTGCCATTGAGAACAAATACGGATTAAAATATTTTGCCGGTTGCAAGGAAGATCATCTGGGCAAGTGGTTTTCCGGCATTGAAAATTATCCGGAGGGCGGTGTGGTACGCACTTTTTCCCGGAAAAAACTGGAGCGCATTTTCGATGCCTGCGGTGTGGGAGAACGCAGCTTTTATTATCCGTATCCCGATTACAAATTTATGACTACAGTCTATTCCGATTCTTATCTTCCGGGACGGGGAGAGCTGTCCAACAATCTGCGGAATTTTGACCGGGACAGAATGCTGCTGTTTGATGAAAAGAGTGCATTTGACGGCATTGTGGAGGAAGGGCTGTTTTCCGTATTTTCCAATTCCTATATGGCGGTGATCGGAGCACCTCTGGATCTGAAATATGCCAGATATTCCAACGATCGTGCAGAAAGCTTCCGGATCCGTACCGAGATCCTGCGGGACAAGGAAGGCCGTAAGACAGTACGGAAATATCCGTTGACAAAAGAAGCGGAAGCTCATGTGCGTCATATGGCAGAGGCTTATGAAAAATTAAAGGAGCGCTATGCGGGAAGCCGGCTGGCTGTCAATGTCTGTCAGCTGGGAGAAGAGAATGGTGTTCCTTATGCGGAATTTGAATTTGTGCCGGGCAGACCGTTATCAGAGCTGATGGACGAATGTCTGGACAGACAGGATGTGGAAGGATTCCACAATCTGTTCGCAGAATATCTGGAGAGAGTAGGCTACGGAGAGGATGTGCCGGTGGCAGACTTTGATCTGATCTTTGCCAATATTCTGGTGGATAGTGATCACTGGACACTGATCGATTATGAATGGACTTTCGACCGTCCTATAGAGACCAGAGCGCTGGCTTTCCGGGCTGTTTACTGTTATGTACTGGAAGATGAGAGGCGTAATGCCCTGGAGCTGGATCGTATTCTGGACCGTCTGGGCATCACGGAAACCGAAGCCAGACAGTACAGAGAGCAGGAGATGGAATTCCAGAAATATGTGACCGGACAGAAAATGTCCATGGGGGAGATCCGCAATCTCTTAGGCGGCGAGATCTATAAGCCCACGGAATGGATCGGACGGTTCCGCCAGACGGAAGGAGAACTCCGGGTACAGATCTACGAGGACAAGGGACAGGGATTTTCCGAAGAAAATTCCTACTTCCCGGAGAATGTCTATGCAGAGGAAAAACAGGCGGAATTTACGGTGAATTTCGATGGCAATGTCCATTATTTGCGGTTGGATCCGGCTATGTGCGCCTGCGTGTGCAAGATCCGGGAACTTACCATGAACGGACAGCCGGTCCCCATGCAGGATAAAAAGATCGTTACCACCAACGGAAAAATCTTAAAGTCTGCTGACGGTGCGGAGCATCCAAGTGTGGTATTTCCCACGGAGGATCCGAACCTGACGATCCGGGTGGAGGCACTGGACAGAAAGGCAGAGAATGTCCTGACTGTGAAAATGGAGATCGTACAGATTCCTCTGGCTGTGGCAAACGATATGGCGGGAGCGGTGAAAAAATTTTTCTAAGGAGACAGGAAGCTTGGGCATTCGGACGTCAGTAAAGCAGATATTTGTCAGACAACAGGATAAAAAGTATGAAGCAGAGCTGGCAAAGCTGCGGGTGACCTATGCGCAGTGGGCGGCGGAGCAGGAAAAAAAGATTGCAGAAGCCGGGCCCACAGAGATTGGGGAAAGAGTCGGTCTTGCGGAATTTGTGATCTACAGACAGCAGAGGGGACAGCTGGCGGAAAATGCCGTGGAGCGGATCAATGCGTATTTTGTAAAGCATCCGGAGGCAGAGATCGTCTATGGAGATGAGGATCTGCTGGCAGAGAACGGAGAGCGCGTGATTCCCTGGTTCAAGCCCTGCTGGTCTCCGGATACCTACCGGGCTTTCTTCTATGTGGGAAGTGTCGTGGCAGTGCGGAGCAGACTGTTGCAGCAACTGGGAGAGCCCGGGACTGTGACAGAAGGGGAGAGCACCGGCAGGGAAATCGCATTTTCGAAAGCGGAAGAGATCCGTCCCCTGATGGACCGTCTGTTTCTGGCGGCCGGTGGATTTGAAAGAGGGTGTCATACCATCGGACATCTGGAAGAAGTGCTGTTCCACGGCACTTTTGGCACTGTGGGAATCGGACTCCAGGGACCGACGGAGACGGATCACAACGAAAATACGGAGCAATCTCCCTGGGAAGAATACAGGAACTCTTCGGAATCCGCAAAACTTTCCGTGGAACTGGCAGCCAAAGCGGCAGAGGAAGCCAGAGAATTGTTCGCCGGAGAACTCAGGGTCTCTGTGATCATTCCCTCCAAAGACAATCCTTCCGTACTGGGGAAATGTCTGCGGTCGCTGACGAAACGTCCGGAGGGCAGTGTTCCGGTGGAGATCCTGCTGATAGATAACGGAAGCAACGAGGAAAACAAGAAAAAAACAGAACAGCTGGTGGAAGAAATCCGGGCAGGTGGAACACCGATCCGGTATGTATATGAGCCCGCGGAGTTCAATTTTTCCGCCATGTGCAATCGTGGCGCGGAACTGGCAGAGGGAACACTGTTACTGTTCTTAAATGATGATATTGAATTATGTGAGAATGACTGGCTGGACAAAATGGTGTCCAGAGCTCTGCAGCCTTATGTGGGCAGCGTGGGACTGAAGCTGTATTATCCGGATTCCGTGAAAATCCAGCATGACGGCATTGTCAATCTGCCGGTGGGACCGGTGCACAAGCTGCAGTTTATGGAAGATGACAGAAGCTATTATTTCGGACGGAACCGTTTTACGCAGGACTGCGTGGCTGTGACGGGAGCCTGTCTCCTGATCCGGACGGAGGTGTTCCGGGAGGCCGGAGGATTCCGGGAAGCACTGCGGGTAGCCTATAATGATGTGGAACTGGGATTCCGGCTTCTGGAAATGGGATACTACAATGTGGTGTGGAACGACCGCTTTGCTTATCATCATGAATCTCTCAGCAGGGGAAGTGACGAAAGCCCTGAGAAAATGCATCGTCTGGTACAGGAGAGGGAATTGCTCTACCAGATGCATCCGCAGTTCCGGGGAGAGGATCCTTTTTATCCGAAGGGATTGAACCGGGAAGGACTGGACAGTCGCGTGGTTCCGGCGTACCTTACGGACCGGAATATTTTACAGGAGCCTTTCTGGGCAGAGGGACTTCCGGGCGGTGAGACATTGCAGAATATCCGTAAGGATGACTGCCTGATGGCAAGAGTGGAGACAGCGGGACCGGAGCGGATCCAGGGATACAGTGTGATCCTGGGAGACGACAATGCCTGCTATGAAAAATATCTGCTACTGCTCCCGGACGGGGAAACAGAAGGGAAGAGTATCCGGTCCATGAAATTGTTGCCTGCCTACCGGCAGGAGCTGGAAGAAAATCTTCCGGATCAGAAAAACGTGGCGCTGGGCGGCTTCTGCGTCCGCAGAGAAGGAGAACAACTGCCGGCGGGAAATTATACGATCGCCGTTCTTGCGGTGAATCGTGTCAGCAAGCTGAAAATCTGGAATACTACGGGAAAATATCTGACCGTAGAGCTTCCGGCGGCAAAAGAATAAAACAGATGCTCTATCCGCCAATATGTGGCGAAAGCATCACGGAGGAGACATATGTCAAAGAGCAATACCGAGATCAATTATAAGGAAGCCTACGAGAGAGAGCATGAAAAATGTGCGGATCTGGCGGACAAGATCGTAGTACTGGAATCGGAGAAGGAAGATCTGCAGTTCAAACTGGACCGGATCAAGAAGAATAAATTCTGGAAAGCCACAGGCCCGGCCAGAAGTGTGATCCATTTTGCCCAGAGGCAGAAGGAGCGTTTGGCTCATTGCGGTGGTCCGAAGGATGTTCTGCGGAAGATCCGTAACAAGAGTCTCCAGAAGAGCCTGATGGAATCCTACGGTACCGGAAGCTTTCCCGATGCGGAGCAGAGGAAAAAAGAGGAAGAAACGGTATTCCCATATATGCCGAAGATCAGTATTCTGGTGCCGCTGTGGAATAATAAGAAAGAGTTCCAGATCCAGATGCTGGACTGTGTCATGAACCAGACCTATCAGAACTGGGAACTGTGTCTGGCAGACGGTTCCGATGCGGAACATGCTTACATCGGAGAGCTCTGTAAGGAGTATGTGGCGAAGGCAAACGGCCGTATCGTATATAAGCATCTGGACCATAACGGAGGTATTTCCTACAACACCAATGAGTGCTATAAGCTGGCTACCGGCGACTATATCGGCCTGTTTGATCAGGATGATATTCTGCACCCTTCGGTATTGTATGCCTATGTGAAGGAAATCAATGAACAGGGGGCGGATTATCTGTACTGTGATGAGACCACCTTCCAGGAGGATAATATTAATAAAATGCTGACCATGCATTTTAAGCCGGATTATGCACCGGATAATCTGCGGGCCAACAATTACATCTGTCATTTCAGCGTTTTTTCCAGAAAACTTCTGGAAGGCGAAGAACTGTTCCGCACAGCTTTTGACGGTGCACAGGATCACGATATGATCCTGCGTCTGACGGACAGAGCGGAAAAAATCGTACACGTGCCCAGACTGATGTACTACTGGAGAAGTCATGCGGGCAGTACCGCCGCCAGTATTGACGCAAAGCCCTATGCCATTGAGGCGGCAAAGGGAGCTGTGGCGGATCATCTGAAAAAGCATGGATTCAAACATTTTCAGATCACCAGTACCAGAGCCTGCGCCACAATTTTCCGGATCCGCTATCAGATTCTGGGAGATCCGAAGATCTCCATCGTGATCGCCAACAAGGATCATGTGGAAGATTTGAAACGTTGCATTACCTCTATACAGAAGAACAGCACCTGGAGCAACTACGAGATCATTGTGGTGGAGAACAACAGTACCACACCGGAGATCCGGGATTACTATTCCCAGCTGCTGGGATTGTCCGGCGACGATTCCTATGCGGAGAGATGTAAGCTGCATACGGTCTGCGGCCATGACGGAGGAATCCTGCACAGTGAGGACGGCCGGATCTCTGTGGTGACCTATCAGGGGGACTTTAACTATTCTGCTGTGAATAACCTGGGAGTATCCTATGCTACCGGAGAATATATCCTTTTGCTGAACAACGATACGGAAGTGATCACCGCCAACTGGATGGAAGAGATGCTGATGTATGCACAGCGGGAAGATGTGGGTGCCGTAGGTGCGAAGCTGTATTATGCGGACAAGACGATCCAACATGCCGGGGTGGTCATCGGACTGGGAGCGCATCGGACCGCAGGACATACCCATTATCGTATTCCGGTACAGAATCTCGGCTACATGGGACGTCTGTGTTATACCCAGAATGCCACGGCAGTGACCGGGGCATGTCTGTTGGTGAAAAAGAGTCTGTACCAGCAGGTGGGAGGACTGGACGAGAGTTTTGTGATCTCCCTGAATGATGTGGACTTCTGCCTGAAACTGCGCAAGCTGGGACTGCTGAATGTCTGGACTCCTTTTGCGGAACTGTATCATTACGAATCCATCTCCAGGGGCCTGGATGACCAGGGAGAAAAGGCGGAACGCTACAACAAAGAATCTGAACATTTCCGTGAAAAATGGAAGGCAGAGCTGGAGGCGGGAGACCCCTATTACAATCCGAATTTCTCTCTGGACCGCAGTGATTATGCGCTGAGGGATCCGGTTAGCGGACGTTAAATTGCTCTTTTCAGTCAAGGCAATCTATGGTAAAATAATGGCGGAGAGCGTTTACTGAAGAAAGATAAAGATAGCGATAAAACAGGAGGATAGGAAAATGAGTTATATGGACGAACTGAATTTCTGGTTGAATGATGATTATTTTGACCAGAAGACCAAGGATGAACTTCTGGCAATCCGCAACAATGAGGCAGAAGTGGAAGATCGTTTTTACAAGGAACTGGAATTCGGTACCGGCGGTTTACGTGGTGTGATCGGTGCAGGAACCAACCGCATGAACGTATATACCGTTCGTAAGGCAACTCAGGGTCTTGCCAATTATATCATTAAGCGCGGCACCCAGAGCAAGGGTGTGGCTATCGCATTTGACTCCCGCCGCATGTCTCCCGAGTTTTCCGATGAGGCAGCAAGATGTCTGGCAGCCAACGGCATCAAGGCATACATTTTTGAATCTTTAAGACCTACCCCGGAACTGTCCTTTGCCCTTCGTACGCTGGGATGTACCGCAGGTATCGTAGTGACCGCAAGCCACAACCCTCCTGAGTACAACGGATATAAAGTATACTGGGAGGACGGCGCACAGGTAACCGCTCCTATCGATAAGGATATCATCACCGAAGTACAGTCCATCAAGGATTATCATACCGTGAAGACCATGAGCAGAGAAGATGCGGAAAAAGCAGGTCTCTATCAGGTGATCGGCAAAGAAATCGATGACAAGTACATGGCTGAGCTGAAGAAGCAGATCATTCATCCCGATGTCATCAAAGAGATGGCTGACGACATCAAGATCGTATATACTCCGTTATGCGGTACCGGTAACAAGCCGGTAAGACGTATCCTGTCCGAGCTGGGCTTCAAGCATGTATATGTAGTTCCCGAGCAGGAGAATCCGGATCCGAACTTCACCACACTGGATTACCCGAATCCCGAGGATCCCAAGGCATTTACATACGCACTGCGTCTGGCAAAGGAGAAGGATGCGGACATCGTTCTGGCAACCGATCCCGATGCAGACCGTCTGGGTGTGTATGCCAAGGATACCAAGACCGGAGAATATGTGGCATTTACCGGTAATATGTCCGGTATGCTGATTGCAGAATATATTCTGAGAGAGAAGACCGCTACCGGCGCAATGCCCGAGAATCCCGCACTGGTAACCACCATCGTTACCACCAACATGACCAAGCCCATCACCGAAGCTTATGGTGTAAAGCTGATCGAAGTACTGACCGGCTTTAAGTTCATCGGTGAGCAGATCAAGTTCTTCGAGCAGACCGGCAGCAGCAATTATGTATTCGGTCTGGAAGAGAGCTACGGCTGTCTGGCAGGTACTCACGCAAGAGATAAGGATGCTGTTGTAGCAGTGATGTGTCTGTGTGAAGTGGCAGCTTACTGCAAGAAGCACAACATGACCCTGTGGGATATGATGGTATCCATGTATGAGAAGTACGGTTACTATAAGGAGACCCAGTACACCATTACCATGAAGGGTATCGACGGTGCAAGACAGATCGCTGAGATCATGGATAAGCTTCGTAAGAATCCTCCCAAGGCATTCGGTGATCTGAAGGTGGAGAAGTTCCGTGACTATCTGAACGATGTAGTCATCGACATGGAGAGCGGCGAGAAGACCACCACCGGACTTCCCAAGTCCAATGTTCTGTATTTCGAGCTTCCCGACAATGCATGGTGCTGTGCCCGTCCTTCCGGAACCGAGCCCAAGATCAAGTTCTACATGGGTGTCAAAGGAACCAGCTTAGAGGATGCACAGGCCAGAGTAGAAAAGCCGACCGAGGATGTAAAGGCAGTACTGTAATTCGATGTGAGTTAAAATATTTTGATTCTGAGAGAGCGAATCGCCCGGGGAGGGCGATTTGCTCTTTTATGGAAAGACGGAGGTATCTGTGGCTAAGCTGACAAAAGCAAACCTTAAGAAAACTCTATATTATCTGCAACGCAACGGCCTGAGGGAAACCTGGATCTCTGTAAGGGAACGCCTGACAGAGACAGACCGCTATTTTTATGTGCCCTGTCCGGAAGAGGAACTGGAAAGCCAGAGCTGCAGAAAATGGGATAATCCTGTTACATTCAGTGTTGTGGTGCCGCTGTACCGTACACCGGAAATCTATCTGAACAGAATGATAACAAGCGTTATGCGACAGAGCTATCCTCACTGGGAACTGATCCTGGCGGATGCCACGGAGGATCGCAGCGTAGAGGAAACCTTGAAAAAACAGGGCTTTCTGACGGCATCCGGTCAGAAAAATGGGGAGAGCCTTGCAGCGGATCCCCGGATCCGTTATGTGCATCTTACGGAAAATGCCGGAATTGCGGCGAATACCAATCAGGCATTACCCCATGCAAAGGGAGAATACATCGGCCTGTTGGATCATGATGATGTATTGACACCGGATGCCTTGTATGAGATGGCAGATGCTATTGCCAAAGCAAATGACAGAGGTGTCAGAGTTGCATTCGCTTATTCAGATGAAGACAAATGTAATGGGGATGAGACAAAATATTACGATCCCAACCATAAAGAAGACTTTAATTACGATTTAATCCTGAGTAATAACTATATCTGCCATTTTCTGGTGATGGAGGCAGAACTGATGAAGAAGCTGAAGTTCCGGCCTGAATGCGACGGCGCACAGGACTATGACCTGGTGCTGCGGGCGGTGGCAGAGGTGCTTGCTGCAGATGGCCGCTCCGGGGAAGAGAGAATTCTCCATATTCCCAGAGTACTGTATCACTGGAGATGCCATGATGCATCCACAGCAGCCAACCCGCACAGCAAGAAATATGCCTACGAAGCGGGATTTCGTGCGCTGCAGGATCATGTCACAGAACGTGGGATTCCTGCGAAAGCAGAAGAGACCAAGCATGTAGGATTTTATCGTTTACAGTATAGAGATGTATTAGAGGAGAGACCGGATGTGGCTGCCGTGGGCGGCAGAGTTCTTTCGGGGAAAAAACATGCCCGGATTACGGGTGGCAGAATGACTGCGGATGGCAAGGTGCTGTATGAAGGCCTTCCGGAAGATTTTGGCGGGTATCTTCACCGGGCGGAACTGTCCCAGGATGCGGAAGCGCTGGATCTCCGCTGCCTCAGAATCCGGTCGGATTATAAGGATTTATTTGAAAAAATCGTGGGAGTGCCTTATACGGAAGTAGTAAGAGATCCGGAACAACAGCCGTTATTTGACAGTTCCACACTGCCTGCCGGTGCGGACATCCGTCTTTTAAGCCTGCAATTATCGGAAGCATTACGGAAACAGGGGAGACTTTTGTATCTGCCGGAATATCCGGAGAAATGGGAGAGACTATGAAGGAAGTAACCGTCGTTATACCCAATTACAACGGAATGAAGTATTTGCCGGAATGCATGAACTCTCTGTGCCGGGGGCAGGAAAAAGCACCGGAGTATGAAGTACTGATCATTGATAACGGTTCTGCGGACGGCAGTGTGGAATATCTGGACAGCGAATGGTGCCGGACGACCGATCCGCAGGTACGTCTGATCGCATTGCCGGAGAACACCGGCTTCTGTCATGCGGTGAATCTGGGAATCCGGGAGGCGCAGAGCCCCTATGTGATTCTGCTGAATAACGATACCAAGGTAGAAGCGGGATTCATAAAGAGTTTGTATGATGCTATCCGAAAGGACGAAAAGATCTTTTCCGTCAGCGCCAGAATGCTTATGTGGGACAAGCCGGAGCTGCTGGATGATGCGGGAGACCGCTACTGCGTCCTGGGATGGGCATATTCCCGGGGAAAAGGTCGGCCTGTCGCAAATTATGACAAAAACGTCAGCGTGTTTTCAGCCTGTGGCGGGGCCGCGATTTACAGACGTCGGGTATTCGAAGAGATCGGCTATTTTGACGAAGAGCATTTTGCCTATCTGGAGGATCTGGATATTGGCTATCGTGCCCGGATCTACGGCTATGAGAACAGGTATGAGCCGACGGCATCCGTGCTGCATTACGGCAGTGCCTCCACGGGATCCCGGTACAATCCACGGAAAACAGAGCTGTCTTCTGCCAATAATATTTATGTCATCGGCAAAAATATGCCACTGTTGCAGTGGATTCTGAATCTGCCGTTCTTTTTGCTGGGATTTGGTATAAAATTTCTGTTTTTTTGCAAGAAGAGAATGGGAAAACTATATTTAAAGGGACTGGCAGAAGGGTGGAAACGTGCCGTGGGACCTGTGGGAAAGCAGGCGAAAGTGCGCTTTCAATGGAGCCATCTATGGAATTATGTGAAGATCCAGTGGCAGTTATACCTGAATGTTTTTCGAATTCTTATGAAATCTTAAGAATTTGCTTCATAAATTCTTAAGTTGAGAAAAAACCACCGTTATTGTAGAATGAAATCGTTAAAAAGAAGCTTTTCGGACTTAAAGATTGGGTGACCCGTATGATAAAAGACAACCAGAAAGTCTTTAACAGGCTTCTTGTGATAATAGATGCGCTGATCACGGCAGTATCTTTTGTCCTTGCCTATTATATCAAATTTTATATCCTGAATGACGGTCCGGGGATTGGTGTCCTGCCGGTGCAGGACTATTATATGTTACTTCCCTTTATTGTACCCGGTTATATGTTCCTGTATTACCGGTGCAGTGTGTATTCCCCGAAGCGTACCGTCCGTCGCAGGCATGAGATCTACAGCATCCTGCAGGCAAACACCATTGGCCTGGCGGCTTTGATCATTATTTTGTATATGATCATCCGTGAGATCAATTTTTCACGATCCGTCATGGCGATTTTTTATGTTCTGAATGTTTTTCTGACCTCCGTATTCCGTATCGTCATGCGCAAGGCATTGCGTTCCATACGGAAAAAAGGATACAACCTGAAGCACATTTTGCTGGTGGGCTATTCCAGGGCGGCGGAGGAATATATTGACAGGATCCTCAGTAATCCCCAATGGGGCTATGTGGTGTGCGGTATTCTGGATGAGCATATTCCCGGGGGAACCACTTACAAAGGAGTGAAGGTACTGGGAACGCTTGGTAATCTGGAATACATTCTTCCGGAGAACAAGCTGGATGAGATTGCAATTACCCTTTCCCTGAAGGATTACGATTATCTGGAAGGTGTGGTGGACATCTGTGAAAAATCCGGTGTGCATACCAAGTTCATTCCGGATTACAGCAGTCTGATCCCCAGCAGACCCTATACGGAAGACCTGATGGGATTACCGGTGATCAATATCCGGTACGTGCCGCTGACCAACACCGGCAATATGGTGATCAAGCGGACAATGGATATCGTGGGTTCCATTTTCGGTATTATCATTACCTCACCGATCATGCTTTTATCGGCAATTCTGGTAAAGCTGTCCAGCCCGGGACCGGTGATCTTTAAGCAGGAACGGGTAGGACTTCATAATAAAACATTTTATATGTACAAATTCCGCAGTATGGCAATGCAGACGGCAGCGGAAGAGAAAAAAGGCTGGACGGTGCGCAATGATCCCAGAGTCACGGGCATCGGTAAGATCCTCAGACGTACCAGCATTGATGAACTTCCCCAACTGTTCAACATCTTAAAGGGAGATATGAGTCTGGTGGGCCCCAGACCGGAAAGACCGCAGTTTGTGGAAAAATTCAAGGAAGAAATCCCCCGCTATATGGTAAAACACCAGGTACGGCCGGGACTGACCGGATGGGCACAGGTGAATGGACTGCGCGGCGATTCTTCCATCAAGAAGAGAATCGAATACGATATTTACTATATTGAGAACTGGACTCTCGGATTTGATATCAAGATCATTTTTATGACGTTCTTTACAGGTTTTATCAATAAAAATGCTTATTAGTACAAGGAGAAGACAAGATGGCAACAAATTCTAACAATAATGGCGGCAATGGTCAGAGACCTGCCGGAAGCGGAAGAAGACCTTCCGGAAGTGCACAGAGACCTACAGGACAGAGACCTGCCGGCAACGGACAGAGACCCGCCGGAAGCGGTCAGAGACCTGCAGGCAGTGGACAGAGAACCGGAGCTGCGAACGGACAGAAGAGAATGTCTGCCAAACAGCGTGCAGCCAAGAAGAGAAGAAAGGTTATCATCTTTGGTGTGGAGATCGTAGTGATTCTGGTCATGGTAGCGGTACTGTATCTGGTAATGACCCATACCAGCAATGAGGGACCCAAGGTAACGGTTCTGGAGACGGAAGAACTTCAGATTCCCGAAGAGGTGCAGCAGGATGAGACCATGAAGGGCTACATGAATATTGCCCTGTTCGGTGTGGATGCTACCAAGGAGAGCCAGTTGTACAAAGGCAGCCGAAGCGATAGCATTATGATTGCCAGCATCAACATGGATACCGGTGATATCAAGCTGGTCAGCGTATATCGTGATACCTACCTGAATATCGGTACCGATTCTTATCAGAAGTGTAATGCCGCTTATTCTTACGGTGGAGCAGAGCAGGCTGTTAAGATGCTGAATATGAATCTGGATATGGACATCACGAACTTTGTGACCGTAGGCTATAAGGGACTGAGCGAGGTGATCGACGGTCTGGGCGGTGTCTATATTGATGTGGACTCCGAGGAGATCAAGCATATCAACAACTATCAGATCGGTATTGCCGAGGTTTTGAAATGTGATTACACACCGGTAACTGAGACCGGTATGCAGCTGTTGAATGGTCTGCAGGCTACTGCTTATTGCCGTATCCGTTATACTGCAGGTAACGACTTTAAGCGTGCTGCCCGTCAGCGTGAGGTGATCCAGGCAATCGAGGATCAGGCAAAGAAAGCGGATTACGCTACTCTGTCCAAAGTATTTAACAGTGCCATTGATGATATTTACACCAGTCTGGACTCCAAGGATATTTTGGATCTGCTGAGCAATATTGCCAACTATCGTATCGTGGATGAGGGAGGTTTCCCGGAAGAGACTATGCGTGATACCGGCAATATCGGTGCCAAGGGAAGCTGTGTTATTCCTGTAAATCTGGAAAGCAATGTAGTATGGCTGCATCAGTTCCTGTTTGACGATGCCAACTATTCTGTGACCAGTAATGTGAAGGAATACAGCAATAAGATCGAATCCGACACGTCACCTTATCTGAGTAAGTAAGAAACAGCGTATAGAGTAAAGTAACAGGAATACAAGGGAGTCTTCCGGAATCTGCCGGGGCTCCCTTGTGCATTACCCAAAGAGGTATCAACATTTTGGTCATTAGGAAAAAGCTTGTGCCGTAGTAAGAGATACAGTATAATGAACCAGAGATTGGAAAAGTGAGGAGCGCTCTGTCATGGAGATAGATGTGATCATTCCCCTGTATAAACCGGGGAAAGAATTATTTACATTATTGGATAAACTGGGCAGTCAGAGCGTACCGGTACATCAGGTGATCCTTCTGAATACGGAAGAAAAATATTTTGAACAGCTGATCTACGGGACCAGATTTCTGGAAACCTATCAGAATATCAAGGTATATCATGTATCCAAAAGAGAGTTCGATCATGGCGGTACGAGACGCATGGGAGTCAAAAAGTCATCTGCGGATATCTTTGTGATGATGACACAGGATGCCATGCCGGAAGATGACAGGCTGATCGAAAAACTGGTGGAACCCCTGCAGGGTGAAGTGGCGGTGGCCTATGCAAGACAGCTGCCCAGAGAGGATTCAACACCGGTGGAGAGCTATACCAGAGAATTTAACTATCCGGCACAGTCCCGTATCAAATCTGCGGCGGATCTGAATACTCTGGGGATCAAGACATTTTTCTGCTCCAACGTGTGTGCGGCCTATCGCCGGGAAATCTATGAGGAACTGGGCGGATTTGTCAGACATACAATAT
>JBNMJR010000013.1:0-23663 GCA_050873925.1 Acetatifactor sp. | reverse complement strand
TTATCAGAATAACTCCTTTCTTGGGTACATGGTTTATAGTTTCTAGACAACTCTATTATACCATATCCGGTGAGGAGTTATTTTAATTTGACAACAAAAAATGCTGTATTTATGTGGCTTGTTGCGTTTTGCAAACGCCTACGAATAGAATAATAGAGAGGGGGCTGCGGGGCACGTATGTTGCCGCCGCAGTCTTTTCTTGCATAAAGATTGCATAAACATTGCATATAAGAAATTCTTTTGTTATAATCTAGAAAGTTGTGTGTAACTGTTCAGAGGCGGTTTTGCGAATGGAGCTCTGAATAGTTACGACGGTTTGAAACATTCCGGAAAGGAAAGAAATACATGAACTGGGAATTTATAGGAAAATATCTGCCTATGTATGAGAAGGCGGCACTGCTCACCGTGAAGATCGGTGTCATCGGAATCCTGTTTGCGATTCTGCTGGGACTGGTCTGTGCGGCCATACAATACTATAAGGTGCCGGTACTCCGCTTTATTGTGGCGGTCTACGTGGAACTGAGCCGCAATACACCGCTTCTGGTACAGTTGTTTTTTATTTATTACGGTTTCCCCAAGATCGGGATCCGGATGTCGGCGGAGCTGTGCGGCGTGGTGGGGCTGGCATTCCTGGGCGGCAGCTATATGGCGGAGGCATTCCGCAGCGGCCTGGAATCTGTCGAACCGATCCAGAGCGAAAGTGCCATCAGTCTCGGAATGAATTCCAGACAGGTACTGGGCTCTGTGATCCTGCCCCAGGCCATGTCCACCAGTATTCCGGCATTTGTGGCAAATATTATTTTCCTGTTGAAAGAGACCAGTGTATTCAGTGCCATCAGCCTGATGGACCTGATGTTCACGGCAAAAGACCTGATCGGTCTTTATTATAAGACAACCGAGAGCCTTTTCCTTCTGGTGGTATTTTATCTGTTGATCCTGCTGCCGGTATCAATCGTGGGATCTCTGGTGGAGAGGAGGATGCGTTACGCCGGATTTGGGGATTGATGTATTATTCAAAGGCACGAACATGCTCCGTCTGTTGCAGGGATTGTGGGTAGCCATGAAAATCAGTATCGTATCCATTCTGATCAGTATGCCTCTCGGCATTCTGGTGGGAGCACTGATGACGGTGAAAAACCGGTTTGTTAAGGCTGTTTTCCGGGTTTATCTGGAATTTATCCGTATCATGCCGCAGCTGGTGCTGTTGTTTATCGTATATTTTGGATCTACCAGAGCACTGGGCTGGAATCTCTCCGGTGAGGTGGCATCCGTGATCGTCTTCGTCCTGTGGGGAACCGCAGAGATGGGAGATCTGGTGCGAGGAGCACTGATCAGTATTCCAAAGCACCAGTACGAAAGCAGTGAAGCACTGGGATTCAGTAAAATACAGACGTATCTGTATATCATTATTCCGCAGACCGTGCGGAGACTGATTCCGTTGTCCATCAACCTGATCACCCGCATGATCAAGACCACCAGTCTGGTACTGATGATCGGCGTGGTGGAGATGCTGAAGGTGGCACAGCAGATCATTGAGGCCAACCGTATGAGCAGCCCCAATGCTGCGTTTGGAGTATTCCTTGTGGTATTTGTTCTGTATTTCTTCGCCTGCTGGCCCTTCAGTGTTCTGGCCAGAGCACTTGAGAAGAAGTGGAATTAGAAATGGAACCGGAGTCGGAATGAGAATGGAGTGAAAACATGGCAGAGACATTGTTGAAGATAGAAAATCTGACAAAAGAATATGAAGGCCAGAAAATCCTGGACGGCATCAACCTGGAAGTGAAACAGGGAGATGTTCTGGTAGTGGTAGGCCCCAGCGGATGCGGTAAGAGTACTTTGCTCCGCTGCATCAATGCACTGGAACCTATTCAGGGCGGTACGATCCAGCTGCAGGGCATGGATATCCGCAAGGGCAGCAAAAACATTACCACCCTGCGTCAGAAGATAGGTATGGTATTCCAGAGCTATGAATTGTTCCCGCATCTGACGGTACTGGACAACATTACGCTGGCACCGGTCAAGGTGCAGAAGCGTGATAAGGCGGAAGCACGGAAAGAGGCCATGGAGCTTCTGGAGCGCGTGGGACTGGCCGACAAGGCCAAAAGCTATCCCAGACAGTTGTCTGGAGGACAGAAGCAGCGTGTAGCCATTGTCCGGGCACTGTGCATGCATCCGGAAATCCTGCTGTTTGATGAAGTGACCGCGGCACTGGATCCGGAGATGGTAAGAGAAGTACTGGATGTTATGCTGGATCTGGCAAAACAGGGCAAGACCATGCTCATCGTTACACATGAGATGCAGTTTGCAAAAGCGGTAGCGGACAAAGTTATTTTCATTGATCAGGGGAAGATCGTGGAAGAGGCTGCTCCCGATCAGTTTTTCGAGCACCCGGAGACGGAGAGAGCAAAACAGTTCCTGAATGTGTTCACTTTCGAACATGTGGAACATCATACAAAGCAGGCATAAGAGGCGCATAAAGACAGGAAAAAGATAATGAAGAGAGTTTTCATTATCTTTTTTTTGTGCTATACTCACTATGGATTTTTGCATTTTGTTTTAAATGATTTTCAAAATGCTGTCAAAGGAGAAACACAAAGGTGAAGAAGAAACCTTATATCAGATATACGATTCTGGGAATTCTGGCGATACTGATGGTGGCCTGTATGATCCGGATCGCCATGCCGAACAGAGAATGGAATTATACCGGAAGCTGTGAATTCACTGAGGGTGTGACAGATACGGACAGAGTGATCTATGATCATATTCCTCTGGGAGTTGGAGTCTACCGTGTGGAACTGTCCTATGAGAGCGGAGGGGATGCCAACGCGATCTGTAATGTGAAGGACAGTACGGTCTATACGGGAGGTCTTCTGTGCAATGGGGAGCATTTATACCGGGCATTGGATCACACCTCTTATGATTTCTGGCTGTATGAGTCCACGGAAGAACTGACGGTAACGGTGGATTATTCCGGACAGCAGAGCCTGACGACGGGAAATCTGCGGATCGTCGAGACAAACCTTTTATGGAGTAGATACCTTGTGATCCTGGCGATGGTTGCGGCTATTGTGCTGGGAACACTGTGGTTTGAAAGATATGATGCAGAGAAAGAAGGAAGAGAGGCAAGACACCGTGTGATCTTCGGAATCGGAGTGATCACATTGATTGCTTCCATTCCTTATCTGTATAACGGTATGATCTCAGGCGCGGATCTGACTTATCATTTGCAGCGGATTGAGGGAGTAAAAGACGGCCTGCTGACCGGACAGTTTCCGGTGCGGCTGGAACCGCGCTGGGTATTCGATCATGGCTATGCCAATGGTATTTTTTACTGCAATATGCTGTTGTATTTTCCGGCGCTGTTGCGCATGGCGGGATTTACGGTGACGGAAAGCTATGTGTTCTACTGCATTGCCCTGAATATGGCAACGGCAGCCATTGCCTGGTACTGCTTCGGAAAAATTTTCCGGGATGAGGAAATCGGCCTGGTATGCAGTGGCCTTTATACCTTATCTATTTTCAGAATCTACAAATTGCTGATCACGGGAGCAGTGGGAGAGGGAAGTGCATTTACATTCCTGCCGTTAGTGCTCTACGGGATCTATCTGGTCTTTGAAGGCGATGTGGAGGACGGAGAATTTCGGAAAAGCTGGTGGATCCTTGGAATCGGCTATGCCGGACTGATCCAGACCCATGTCCTGACCTGCGAGATCACAGCTTTTATGACGATATTGTTGTGTGTGCTTCATCTTAGAAAAGTATTTGTGCTGCCGAGATTCCGGCAACTTGTACAGGGGGCATTACTGGCACTGGGCTTAAGTCTGTGGTATCTGGTGCCGTTTCTGGATTATTATATGACACAGGATATGAAGATCCAGCATGCCTCTGCCAGAACGATACAGGAAAGAGGAGCAATCCTGCCGCAGCTGCTGCATCATTTCTGGGTCAGCGGACGGGCAACACCGCTTGGCGATAACGGAATGCAGTATTCCCATCCGGTAGGTGTGGGACTGATTCTCGTAATGGGAGTGCTGATCTTCTGGCTGCTGTTGTTTCTGGGAGAATTGCCAAAGGAAGAGGATCCGGAGAAAAGGTTTACCATTAAGGCAGCTGCGCTGGGATGTCTGGCATTGTGGATGTCCACCAATTATTTCCCCTGGGACAGTATTCAGAATACTTCGCAAATTGCGGCAACCCTGGTGAGCAGTCTGCAATTTCCCAATCGTTTTTTGGGCTGGGGTACAGCATTTCTGGCAGCAGTGGCAGGATATGTTCTGAAATATTTCCGACAGAACCGGAGAATGGTATACCGGATGAGTCTGATTACGGTTGCAGTGGCACTGTCCACGTCCTATCTGTATCTGATGGACTCCGAGGATCGGGAAATGGACTATTCTTTGTATAATCAGGAGAGTATGGGATTCGGTTATATTTCGGGTGCGGAATACCTGATCTACGGAACAGACATTGACAAATTGTCCTTTGCAAGACCGGAGGCCGGGGAGAAGATTCAGATCACCGGCTATGAGAAAAAAGGATTAAATACTACTTTCTTCTGTGTAAATGCAGGAGAGGAGCAGGAATGTATTACATTACCGGTACTTCTCTATAAGGGATATGAAGCTGTGGGAGAATCCGGTGAGAGACTGGAGATCGCAGATGACGGCAATCATCTGCTGCAGGTATGTGTGCCGGAAGCTTATACGGGACAGATCACGGTACGTTTTGCTGAACCCTGGTATTGGAGAGCGGCAGAAGTGATTACACTGCTTACTGTTGCCGGAATGTGTTTTTGGATGGTTCGGAAAAGGAGATACAGATGAAAAGAAAATTACTTTTTTTAGCGGAAGGAATTCTTTTGCTGGTTCTGCTGTTACTCTGCTTTTTCGGATCCGGTAATGTGATTGGGGCAGATAGCGGCAGTCTGCACAGAGAGGAAGAAACCGGATATCTTGTCAGTGATACGTTTGCATTGAAACCGGGCGTCTACCGTATTGTCGTGGAGGCAGATGCTGCAGGCGGCGGAATCGGAGCCGGCATGGAAATCGGTCTTACGGCGGAACAGATGCCGTTTCGTGCAATAAAGGGCAACCGGGCTACTATATATGCCGGTACGGAACACAAGGAGATTACTTATTATGTGACGGCACCGGTATCCTCAGCCTATGTATCAATTCTTCCGTTTTCGGAGGATGCAGAGATATCTTATGAGCTTAGGGTGGAGAGAACGGCAGCCGGGAACCGGATGATTCTGGTGATGGCGGCAATTTTCTGTGTGATTTTGAACGTACTGCTTTCTTTCCGCAGAAAAATAATGACCGGGGAAGTCAGTGAGTGGAAAAAATGGACAGTATGTGCACTGGCAGCCATCTGGGCGGTGGCATGTATTCCGCTTACGGTGGACTATCTGATTCTGGGTACTGACAGTGTGCAGTGCCTGAAAGAGACGGAATATCTGCTCCGGGGAGATGGGGGGACGATTCCGCTTCCGCACCTTCTTTATATATGGATTCCCGCGGCAGTGCGCAGCATCGGTTTTCCGGTGATGACGGCTTACAAAGTATTGTTTGCACTGCTGACTGCGGTGGCAACGCTGCTGTTTTATGGGGCATTTTACGGACAGACGAAGGACGTGCGGCTGGCACTGTCTGTTACGGCACTGGGGGTGTGGAGCCCGCTTGCCATGAAGTGTATGTATTCCCAGGGAAATCCGGGAAAGTTTGCAATTTATGTGCTGGGATATGCACTTTTGAGCCTGATTGCAGGATGGATACTCGGCAAAAGAAACGTGGCGGAACGAAAAATTTCTCCCTGGATTTTATTTGCGATTGTCCTTGTGCTGGTATTACAGGTACTGTATTTCGAGAATAACCTGACATTTCAGTCAGATGTGTACTATTGGTATAATGAAGAGCCTTTTATGACAGGAGAATGATCAATGGAAAAAGCGTTGATTCTGTTGAGTCAGGTCATGACTTTGGGAACAGCAGAATGCATGTTCCACTGTATTTTTAAGGAAAATGAGAAGAAGATAAACGGGAATCCGCAGAGAGGAAAAACCGTTGTCCCCGCGGCAGGAAGTCTGCTCTATCTGTTACTTCCGGTACATGTATCTGCAATACGGGAGCAGAGAGACTGGATCCTGATAGGAATCTGGATGCTGCTGCCGGTGTTGATTGCAGCTTTGATCCAGCTGACACATACGGAAAAGAAAGGCTGGAAGATAGGTTTTGGCCTGGTGGCTGTGCTGGTGATCGGGGTGATCGGACGACTGGATGGTGTGGCAGGACTGACGATCCTGTTTCTGGTCTGTGTTGCGGGAATCTGCAGAAAACACTGGGAATATCCGGTAATCGGAGTATTGGGGATCGGGGCGGCATATCCCACTTATGTTACGTGGAAACACTGGATCTTCGATGGAAGCTTTGAACAGAGTGGCTTCGAATATACAAGTATCATGGACAATGGATATAGTATTGGGGGACTGTTCAGCACTTATTTTCACAGGAACGGGGATCCCGGCATGGGAATTTTGCTGTTGGGGTGTCTGCTCTTTTTGCTGTATTGCAATTTTGTAAAAGGAAGAAAAATCTGGACGGGAACCGATTTTGTCTGGCTGGGAACTGCCGGACTGCTTACGCTGATGTCACTGCGGTATTTTCCCTGGGATTACGTACAGCGGATCGGACAGTGGGCTCTGGGACTGGTATCCCTGATCCGGACTCCTGCTGTATTTTATACTTATGCGCAAGTGATCCTGTGTGTATTGAGTGTGGAAAAGATCGGGAACCTGGTGATGGCAGAGGACGCAGAAAAACTGAAAAAAGCAGTGCAGCAATGATGGAGGAAAAACAAAGGTTATGAAGGAAAAGTACAGAGGATGGATCATTACGGGCATTCCCGGAGGGCTGCTGGCATTTATGTCGGTGTACGGCTGGCAGAGCAGTATGAAATATGATACTTTTTTGCTGCAGGCCGAAATATGGAGAAAAATCGGATCTTTGTCCCGTGCAGGCTGCGTGTTGGCTTTTGCTGTCCTGTTTCTTTTGTTTACATTTTTACTGCACTTTGGCTACCAAAAGCTGGGTGACCGCAGAAAAGCGGAGAGACCGGAATTCACCCGGAAGAGCTGGCAACAGTGGCTGCTGGCGGGAGGAATTCTGTATGGATGCTATCTGATCCTGTTGATCTGCTGTTATCCGGGCTTTTATAATTATGATATCGGAAACCAGCTGCCCCAGATCATGTATCCGGAGGTACCGTTTACCGCGCACCATCCGTTGCTGCACACCATTGTCGGCGGAGGAATCATTACCCTTGGATATCATCTGCGGAGTGCGGATCTCACCTTCGGTGTCTTTTTATACAATGTGGTACAGATGGCAATTTGTGCTTCCTGCTTCAGTTATGCCGTCGTTTATATGTACAGAAGGACAGGCAGCAGGATCCTTGCGGTATTGTCGGAACTTTTTTACATTCTCTGTCCTCCGGTTGTCATGTTTGCCATGAGTACCACCAAGGATGTTACCTGTTATGCCTTTCTTCTGGCGGCAGTACTGAAAGTATGTGAAATTTATGCAGACCTGAATGCGCAGAGAGAGCCGGCTCTGAGACAGTGGATCACTACCGGGATTCTGTTGTGTCTGGCCTGTCTGCTTCGGAATAATATCGTGTACGCGCTGCCCTTCGCAGCAGCTTTCGCACTGATTCTGGTCTCTTACCGGAGAAAACAGCAGATCCTGTTCTGGATCGTGATGATTCTGGCACCCTTTGTGCTGAACAAGGGGATGATGAATGCCGTGGATGCAGCGCCGGGAAGCGTCGCCGAGGCTCTCAGCGTACCGTTCCAGCAGATCGCCCGCGTCTACGTGGACAAGGGAGAGGCAGCATTTACCCGGGAGGAACAGGATTATCTGTATACCTGTATTGAACCGGGGGATTTTGAGATGTATGACCCCATCATCGCAGATGAGATCAAGACAGCATTCTGGCGTCATCTGGATGTGATCATGGCAGATAAAGGGAAGGCAATTAAATTCTGGTTGAAAAAGGGATTGCAGTATCCCGGGTGCTATATAGAATCTTTTCTGGATAATACATATCAGGCATGGTATCCGTTGACAAGTCTGCATGACAGAAAGAATAACCGCTATTTTAACGTGACCGGATGGAATGACGAGTATGCAAGCCCTAAAGTACCGCAAGTCTACAATTTCTATGTGGCAATGGCGAATGACAGTTATGTGAAATGGCCGGTCTTAAGATTGTTCTGCGTGACAGGCACGATGTTCACCATGCTGCTTGTCAGTTTGTTTTATGCATGGTGGCAGAAAGACAAGCCGGCGGGAATTTCACTGTTTATGACATTGCTGGTGGTGGGGACCTGCATGTGCGGGCCGGTATCGGACATCCGCTATTATTTAATATTGTTTGAACTGTTTCCTGTATTAGTGGGATATTTAAACGGAAAAGGGAAAGCAGCCGGGATAGCTGTGGAGAAAACCAATGATAATAATGCAACGAGAGAAATCGCCTGAGTCAGAAAACAAAAGGAATGAATGGATTTTTTGGGGAAGCATGGCAGTATTATTTGTACTGCTTCTGATCAGTAGAATTTATAAATTGAACGAATTGCAGCAGGGACTGGCAATTGATGAAGTGGGAAGTGCATACGATGCATGGAGCCTTTCCCATTATGGTGTGGACAGGTGGGAAAAATCCTGGCCGGTTTATCCGAATAATCACGGCAATGGAATGAGTGCAATGCATACATTCTTATTAGCTCTGTTGTTCAAATTCCTGCCGGTGAATTTGTGGACCATACGTATTCCGGTAGTGCTGTTTTCCGTTTTGAACTGGTTTTTCGGAATTCTGATCGTAAAAGAATTAAGCGGTAATAACAAAACAGCACAATATCTGGCAGCATTGGTTATGACGGTATGCCCCATATTTGTATTGACTTCCAGGATGGGACTGGACTGCTACCTTATGCTGGGTGGCAGCACAGTTTTGTTGTGGAGCTTTCTCCGGCTTTACCGGGATGGTTCTGCAAAATGGTATTTTATCAGTGGGCTGATCAGTGGGCTTTTCTTATATACCTATGTGATAACTTATCTGTGCTTCCGCTCTTCCTGGTGGGAGCATTTGCCATGATGTTCCCGGCGAAAAGGATGTCCTGGAAAAAACTGCTGCTTTTCTTTTTGCCGCCGCTTATTATTCTGGCCATGCCTCTTGTTCTGGAGCAGATGATAAATCTTTTTGACTTGCAGGAAATGAAATTGTGGATATTTACGATACCCAGAATGAACGGTTACCGCAGCGGAGAAATCGGAAGTTTTTCACTGGATAACATGGACCGGGTGATAAAGTCCATTTTCTGGGGAGAAGAATCCGGAAGCAATATGATCACCGGGTATATGCCCTGTTATGCCATTTCCGTTTTGTTTTTTGGAATAGGATTATTTTCTTATTTGAAGAAGATCGTGCAGAGCCTTCGGGAAAGAAAAATTTGTCTTTACGGTATCGTACTGCTTTATTTTGCAATATGTATCCTGGCACTTTCTTTTGTACAGGAACCCAATGTACACAAATGCATTGGAGCATACAGTGCGTACGGACTTATTACGGCGGAAGGCTTATTGTATTTTTGTGAAAATGTGGGAATCAGAAAAACGGCACTGGTACTTGTAACCGGATTATATTTGCTGTGTTTTGTAAAATTTGAGAGATATTATTTTTTCCATTACCCGTTGGAAGTCAGTCCATCCCCTTACTGCGAATACGATCAGACGGATGCGGTGGATTTTATTGTAAACAATGAAAAAATATGTGACAAGATCACATATACCTCGGCGGATATTCTGTATGTGGCATATGCAGCCCAAATTCCTCCGCAGGTGTACAATGCAAGAACAGAGGCGCAGGATCTGGATCTGTGGAGATGCGGAAAACTGGTGGAGATTTCTCCGGAGTTTAATTATATCGTGAGCACAGAATTCCCGGAGTATGCAGAACAGCTCAGGCAGGAAGGATTTCATGAAGAAAAATTTGAATATTATTCCGTATTTTATACAGAGCTGTAACCCCAATGAGCTGTGCAACTGAATTGGCAAAAGAGTCTCTATAATTGATGAAAATAGAAAGAACCAGGGAAATACAAGATGTTAAAAAAATTTACTATGTTATGTACGGGAATCCTGCTGGCATTGTTATGGAGCACCCCCGTGCAGGCGGCAGCTATTCCGCAGACGGACACTCCGGATTACAAAGTGGCATTTTATGCCTATGACAATTATCATGAACAGGATGCGGAGGGCAGAAAATCCGGTTACGGGTACGAGATGATGCAGAACCTCTCCCGGTATATGCAGTGCACTTTTTCCTATGTGGGCTACGACAAGACCGCAAAAGAGTGTGAGGAAATGCTGCGAAACGGTGAGATCGATATTCAGACGGCTGCGGCAAAAACACCGGAGAGAGAAAAGGAGTTTGCCTTTTCCACGCATCCCGCCATCACGGCAACGACCTGTATGAATGTAAAGGTCGGTAACCGGAAGGTAGTGGCCGGAGATTATTCGACCTATGACGGACTGCGGATAGGACTTTTGCGCAGACATACCTATAACGATAAATTCATAGCTTTTACAGAGGAAAAAGGATTTGCCTGCGATATTATATACTATGATACACCGGCGGAATTATCCAATGCCCTGATCCATGATGAAGTGGATGCCATAGTCAACAGTTATATCGGAACCCCGGAGGATGAACGGGTGGTGGAAAGCTTTGGACAGACCGCATACTATATCATGGTGCGCAAGGAAGATCACGAACTGGTGGAGCAGATTGATGAGGCCATTGACAATATGAATGTGGAGACCCCCAACTGGCGGACCAATCTTTACAATAAGTATTATGGCTCCAAAGATTTCAACACCGATTATTCCGAAGAAGAGCAGGCATTTTTACAGGAACTGCAGCAGAAGCATACCGTGATCCGTGCGGTGATGGATCCGGATGCGGCACCTTATTCCTGGTATGAAGACGGGGAAGCAAAGGGAATCTTTGCAGATATTTTCCGTGCAACGGCGGATCGTCTGGGGCTTTCCTGTGAGATCGTTCCGGTGCAGAACCGGGAGGCCTACCGGAGAATGGTCTCGGATGGTGCAGTAGATGTCTGGATGGATATGGACAGTGCCTATGAAGATGTTATGAATTATCGTATCACCGACACTTATCTGACGACTACAATGTCCGTACTGCACAGAAGAGGTCTGTCCTCCAGCCGGATGGAGAAGTTGGCGGTTCTGGAAAACAATTCTTCCGTACGAAATGTGATCGAACAGAACTGGTCGGAGGTGGAGATTCTGGTGCTGAGCAGCCTGGAAGAATGCACCACAGAAATCCTGCACGGCAGAGTGGACGGGGCACTGCTTATGACATACGAAGCACAGAGACTGTCCCAACAGGATGTGCAGAACCAGCTGAGCGTGGATATTGTGCCGGGAATGTCGTTGGAGATACAGATGGGAGTCAATTCCCGGGATAATGTGTTGTTCTTCGGATTGTGGAACAAAACATTGACGACTGTCTCCGAACAGATCAGAGCGAAAACGGTGCAGCAATATGTGGAGAGCAATGCGGATACTTCTCTGGTAGGGTATCTGTATGACCATCCGTCTTATCTGATCCTGATTCTGGTGAGCATGTTCCTGGCATTATTTTTCATTGTTCTCTATCTTCAGGGCCAGAGGACCGGAAGACAGCAGCAGAAGCTGGTGAAAGAATTGGGAAAAGCGCTGGAAGAGGCAAAGGAAGCCAATGAGGCGAAGCAGAACTTCTTCTCCAAAATGAGCCATGACATCCGGACTCCCTTGAATGTTGTGCTGGGAATGACCCAGATCGCTCAGAAGTATAAACAGGATACGGCAAGACTGGAAGATGCCCTGAACAGCATTGCCAGTGAGGGTAATTATCTGCTGGTACTGGTGAACTCCATTCTGGATGTGAATCAGCTGGAGCACGGACATATTGAATTGATAGAGGAACCCTTCCGGCCGGAGCGGTGCCTGATGGACAATGTTGGAATTCTCGCCCCGCTGGTAGAGAAAAAAGAACAAAACCTGACAGCGGAATACATAGGACCGGACCGGATCATTGCGGGGGATGTGAACCGCTTTAGCCAGATTATGATCAATATTATTTCCAATGCGATCAAATATACCGAAGCAGGCGGCAGAATCGAGATTACTCTGGAGAGCCTGCCGGAGGATCATTACCGTTTTACCTGCAAGGATAACGGCATTGGAATGAGTGAAGAATTTCTGAAACACATTTCCGAAGATTATGTCCGGGCGGAAGACAGCCGAATCTCCAAAGTGCAGGGAACCGGGCTGGGAATGTCCATCGTCAAAGGCCTGACGGAGCTGATGGGGGGAACTCTTACCATACAGAGTAAATTGGGAGAAGGCTCCATATTTTCCGTAGAGTTCCTCTTCCCGGAGGCAGATGAAGAGCAGAAGCGTATTCTGCTGGAAGCAGAGCAGGAGGAAGAGACTACGCCGGAATTCCAGGGCAAGAAAGTCCTTCTGGTGGAAGATAATGCATTGAATGCGGAGATTGCCACAGAGCTGCTGCAAAGCATAGGTCTGACCGTGGACTGGGCGGAAAACGGGCAGATAGGTGTAGACCGCTACCGGGAATCTGCCATCGACTATTATTTTGCGGTATTTATGGATATGCAGATGCCTGTCATGGACGGACTGGAGGCAACGCGAACCATCAGAAACAGTGCCAGAGCCGATCATGATATCCCTATTTTTGCCATGACGGCCAATACCTTTGCCAGCGACAGACAGAACTGCAGGGATGCCGGCATGGACGGCTATATTGCAAAGCCCATCAACATCAAGGACATTGAGGGTACTTTAAAGGAAGGCACCGTCAAAAAGAATGGAGCAAAGTAGCATGGAAAACAGGGAAGAGGAAATGGAATCCCGGAGAAAGGTATTGTGGAAAATATTTCTGTCCACGCTGTATCTGAGTGCATTTACCTTCGGCGGCGGTTATGTCATCGTCACGTTGATGAAGAAGAAATTCGTGGACGAATATCACTGGATCGAAGAAAAGGAAATGCTGGATCTGGTGGCTATCGCCCAGTCCTCCCCCGGAGCCATTGCGGTCAACGGGGCCATCGTGGTAGGGTATAAGCTGGCGGGGATTCTTGGAGCACTGGTGGCGATCCTCGGTACGATCCTGCCGCCCTTTGTGATCATAACGGTGATCTCTGTGTGCTATAATGCCTTTCGGGAAAACTTTTATGTGGCACAGATGCTGTCCGGTATGCAGGCCGGGGTGGGAGCGGTGATTGCTTCCGTGACCTATGACATGGGAGCTCCCATTGTAAAGGAAAAGGATCCCATGTCCCTGTGGATCCTGCTGGGAGCTTTTCTGGCAGCCTGTGTTCTGGAGATCAATGTGATCTATATTGTGATCGCCTGTGGGCTGCTTGGTGCAGCCAGGACCCTTCTTGCCAAAAGGAGGTCCGGAAAATGATCTATCTGCAATTATTTATAAGTTTTCTGCAAATTGGAATGTTCAGCTTCGGAGGCGGCTATGCGGCCATGCCGCTGATCCAGGGACAGGTGGTCACGACTCACGGGTGGCTGACTATGTCGGAGTTCACTGATCTGATCACCATATCCCAGATGACACCGGGCCCCATTGCTGTAAATGCAGCCACCTTTGTGGGATTGAAGATCGCAGGTATTCCCGGAGCCGCTGTGGCCACGGCGGGATGTATTCTGCCGTCCTGTATCATTGTGACGATCCTTGCAAAGCTGTATCTGAAATACCGGACCATGGATCTGCTGCAGGGAGTATTAAAGTCTCTGCGTCCGGCGGTGGTAGCCATGATCGCATCGGCGGGGATCCTGATCCTGAAAAATGCTTTCTGGGGAAGCGGGGATACGATTTCCCTGACGGGAACAGAATGGAGTATGGTAGTGATCTTCGGAATCTGCGTGCTTCTGCTTCGGAAGACGAAAATGAATCCCATCTGGGTCATGGTGCTGGCGGGTGTCATGAAGGTGGGAATCTCTGTGGCTGCAAATATTTTGTAGCGCAAAATAGAAAAAACGGGAAAACGGATCTGCACCGGCGGATTCGTTTTTTTCTATTCATAAATTCGGAAAAACAAATAGCCTTGAAATGTCCGCGAGAAAAATACACTTGTCTTTACTACGAAAATACTATATAATAGCACATAGTGTATGCAATGAAGTACATGTATACATCAGAAAAAAGGGAAAGAAGAGTGTGAGTATGAAAAAACTATTTGAAAAGTGGAACAGCATCAGCCTGATCCTGCGTATCGTATGCGGTCTGGTCATTGGTGTGATCCTGGGACTGGTGGTGCCGCAGGCAACGGGTATTGCCATTCTGGGAGATGTCTTTGTAGGTGCCCTGAAGGCCATTGCACCTTTGCTGGTATTCTTCCTGCTGATCAGCGCATTGTGTCATGCCGGTAAGAGCCATGGCGGTATCATCAAGACTGTTATTGTTATGTATATGTTCAGTACCTTCCTGGCAGCGTTTGTAGCCGTGATCGCCAGCAGACTGTTCCCCGTAACACTGACACTGGCAGACGCAGCCACCGACATGGCAGCGCCGGACGGTATCGTGGAAGTATTGAAGACTCTGTTAATGAACATGGTAGCCAATCCGGTATCCTCTCTGTTAAATGCCAACTATATCGGTGTTCTGACCTGGGGTGTGATCATCGGTGTCGGCATGAGAGCAGCAAATGAGACCACCAAGAAAGTACTGGATGATATTTCCAACGGCCTGTCCCAGGTAGTCAGCTGGATCATCAGCATGGCTCCCTTCGGAATCCTTGGTCTGGTATTCAGCTCCATTTCCTCCAATGGACTGGAGATCTTTTCCGAATACGGAAAGCTTCTGTTAGTACTGGTAGGTTCCATGCTGTTTATCTACTTTGTGACCAACCCGATCATCGTGTTCTGGTGCATCCGCAAGAACCCGTACCCCCTGATCTTCAAGTGCCTGAAGAAGAGTGCCATCACCGCATTTTTCACCAGAAGTTCCGCAGCCAATATTCCTGTGAACATGAAGGCTTGTGAAGAGTGGGGAATGGATAAAGATACCTATTCCGTAACTATCCCTCTGGGAGCCACCATCAACATGGACGGCGCAGCCATCACCATCACCGTAATGACACTGGCAGCAGCAAATACTCTGGGAATCCATGTGGACTTCTTAAGTGGTATTGTGCTGAGTATTCTGGCAACCCTGGCAGCCTGCGGAGCATCCGGCGTGGCAGGAGGATCCCTGTTACTGATTCCTATGGCATGTTCCCTGTTCGGAATTCCCAACGACATTGCCATGCAGATCGTAGGTGTCGGCTTCATTATCGGAGTTATTCAGGATTCCGTAGAGACTGCACTGAATTCTTCTTCCGACCTGTTACTGTCCGCATCCGCAGAGTTCAGACAGTGGAGACTGGACGGCAAAGAGATCAAATATTAAGAGGATTTGAAAATGTGGCAGCCACAGGAAGACAATACTTATAATGATTTGCGGGAAAACTCCATAAGACAATGGCTGGAGGATATGAGCAGACATGAAGATGTAGCGGTCCGCGGGGGCGTGAAAGTCACCGCGGAATACCTTGAGGATCTGAAGAAACAGATTCATCAGTTAGAAGAAAAATGTGCATTGAAAGATGCTTACTTGAAGAAGATGAAAGAAAAGGCAGGACAGTGAGAGATCACTGTCCTGTTTCTTAAGTAAAAATGCTTGAATTTCTGACAGAAGCGGGGACTCGGAGGGTTGACAGCGAAACGGAAAAAAAGTATCATATATAAGATATTGAGCTATCAGGTTCAAAAGCTCACAAAGGCGTTCGTGCTTGCACGATAAGACTTTTGAATTTTTGAACCGCAAAACATGAGGAAGTAGCAATTTACGTAGTAAATTTGCGGATTCCGAATGTTTACAAATTGCGGGAAACGCAATTTGCAGATATAAAATATACGAGCGGAAGGGTAGAAAACCATGGCACTTAGCAAGAAGCCCACAACGGGCATGAAAGATATCCTGCCGGAGGAGATGCAGATCCGTGATTACGTGATCAGCGTCATCAAGGATACCTACGGCAAATTCGGTTTTACTTCCATTGAGACTCCCTGCGTGGAAAATATTGCGAATTTAAGCAGCAAGCAGGGCGGCGACAATGAGAAGCTGATCTTCAAGATCTTAAAGCGCGGTGAAAAACTGAATGTGGCAGCGGCAACCACGGAGGAAGAGGTAGTGGACAGTGGTCTGCGTTATGACCTGACCGTGCCGCTGGTACGTTATTATTCCAACAATGCGGCATCCCTGCCTTCTCCTTTCAAGGCATTGCAGATGGGCAATGTATGGAGAGCGGACAGACCCCAGAGAGGAAGATATCGTCAGTTTATGCAGTGCGATATCGATATTCTGGGTGAGCCTTCGAATCTGGCAGAGATCGAACTGATCCTGGCTACCACCACGACACTGGGTAAGCTGGGATTCAAGAATTTCCAGATTCGTATCAATGAGCGCCGCATCCTGAAAGCAATGGCTGCTTACAGCGGATTCCCCGAGGAGTCCTATGACAGCGTATTCATTACGCTGGACAAGATGGACAAAATCGGTCTGGAAGGTGTGGAAGCAGAGCTTTTGGAGAACGGTTTTGACAAGGCCTGCGTGGACAAGTATCTGGAATTGTTCAAGGGATTGGAAAGTGCCGAGGATGGCGTAGCTTATCTGGCAGATACTCTGGAAGGATTCTTAGAGCCGGAGATCGCCCAGAGCCTCAGAGAGATCATGGACAGCGTCAGAGCTACCAAGGCTTCCGATTTTGAGATCGTATTCGATGCCACTCTGGTAAGAGGTATGTCCTATTACACCGGAACCATTTTTGAGATCGCCATGCCGGAATTCGGCGGCAGCTGCGGTGGCGGCGGACGTTATGACAAGATGGTAGGAAAGTTTACCGGCAATGATGTGCCGGCCTGTGGATTCTCCATCGGGTTCGAGCGTATCATCATGCTGCTTATGGAGAGAGGCTTCAAAGTTCCTACGAGACCGAAGCAGGTAGCATACCTGATCGAAAAGGGTGTCAGCGGACAGAGACTGTGTGAAGTGATCGCACAGGCCCAGGAAGCCCGTAAGGATGGTACACAGGTACTGGTAGCCCGCATGAACAAGAACAAGAAGTTCCAGAAGGACCAGCTGAATAAGGAAGGCTACGAAGAATTCGTGGAATTCTATAAAGAAGAATTAAAGAGATAAAAGCAACAAACGAAGGAGCAAAAGCAATGATTCAGTCCAGAACCCATAATTGTAATGAACTTCGGATCGGCAACGTCGGTGAGAGAGTCACACTGGTCGGCTGGTTCGAGAATATGAGAAAAGTCAGCAAGAATCTCGGATTTGTCATTCTGCGTGATTTCTACGGAACCACTCAGCTGGTAGTAGAGACCGAAGAAATGATGAACGTGATGGATGGCATCAACAAGGAATCCACCATTTCCGTGGAAGGTGTGGTAAGAGAGCGTTCCAGCAAGAATGCCAATCTGTCTACCGGTGAGATCGAAGTAGTGCCCGACAAGATCGAGATCCTCGGAAAGTGTATCTACAATGCACTTCCCTTTGAAATCAATCAGTCCAAGGATGCAGACGAGAATGCACGTCTGAAATACCGTTATCTGGATCTGAGAAATCCGAACATGAAGAAGAACATCGTGATGAGAAGCCAGATCGTGGCAGAGCTGCGTCAGAGAATGTATGCTCTGAACTTCATGGAGATCACCACCCCCATCCTGACCTGTTCTTCTCCGGAAGGTGCAAGAGATTATCTGGTTCCCGCCAGAAATCATCCCGGCAAGTTCTATGCTCTGCCCCAGGCACCCCAGCAGTTCAAACAGATCCTGATGGCATCCGGCTTTGACCGTTATTTCCAGATCGCTCCCTGCTTCCGTGATGAGGATGCGAGAGCAGACCGTTCTCCCGGAGAGTTCTATCAGCTGGATATGGAGATGGCATTTGCTTCCCAGGAAGACGTATTCTCCATCGTAGAGCAGGTACTTCCTCCCGTATTTGAAAAATACGGTATTTATAAAGAAGCTTCCAAGGCTCCGTTTGTACGGATCCCTTACCTGGAGGCTATGGACAAGTACGGTTCCGATAAGCCGGATCTGCGTATCGATCTGGTACTGACCGATGCTACCGAAGTAATGCAGGGCTGCGGCTTTGCTGCTTTCGAAGGACAGACCGTAAAGGCTATCGTGGTAGACGGATTCACAGCTACCCGTAAGCAGATTGATGCGATCTGCGCAGAGGTAGAGGTACAGACCGCACGCAAGGGCTTCTGGTTCCGTGTGGACGAGAACGGAGAGTTCGTAGGCGGTATCTCCAAGTTCTTACAGGATCGCAAGGAAGAAGTCATCAAGGCTCTCGGCCTTAAGAACGGTGACTTCGTAGGTCTTGCCGCAGGCAAGAAGCTGGAAGCGCAGAAGACAGCCGGTGTATACAGAAAGCTGTTGGGTGCAGCCAGCGAGAAGCATATGAAGAAGGATTGCTATGAGTTCTGCTGGATCGTGGATTTCCCGATGTATGAGATCGGTGAAGAGTCCGGCGAACTGGAATTCTGTCATAACCCGTTCTCCATGCCCCAGGGTGGTATGGATGCGCTGAACAATCAGGATCCTCTGGAAATCCTGGCATACCAGTATGATCTGGTCTGCAACGGCGTAGAGCTGTCCTCCGGTGTGGTGAGAAACCATGATCCGGAGATCATGATCAAGGCATTCGAACTGGTAGGATTAGGCGAAGCCGATGTGAAGGCAAAGTTCCCTGCCATGTACAATGCATTCTGCTACGGAGCACCCCCTCATGCAGGAATCGCTCCCGGCGTAGACCGTATGATCATGCTGATCTGTGGTGAGGAAAGTATCCGTGAGATCATTCCTTTCCCGATGAACAAGAACGCAATGGACATTATGATGGGAGCACCGGGTACGGTAGAGCAGAAGCAGCTGGATGAGCTGCATCTGGCCATCACTGCCAAGCCGGAAGAATAATAAAGAGGCTGTCGCATGAAATGATTTCCGTGCGACAGCCTTTATGCTGAATGCATATGACGATTCATCAGGAGAAGAACATGGCTGTAAGAATTTATGTATTGCATCTGCACCCGGAGGAAGAGACAGGGCGGAACTTCTTACAGGGAGCGGCAGAATGCGTGGATCCGGTGCGGTATAAAAAGGCACAACGACTGAAAGGTGCCGGAGCAAAGGCAGCCAGCCTCGGTGCGGGAATGCTGTTGCAGAAGATGGCACTGGATCTGATAGATGGCACGGAGAATACCGGAATCCTGTTTCTGGAAGAGGATGAACTGCTTACAGTGTTACGGGAGCGGATGCGCCGGTACAAGGCGGGACCCCTGTCCTTTTCCTATGAATATGGAGATCTGGGGAAGCCGCAGATCGTGAATTTCCCGAAAAAATTCAATCTGTCCCATTCCGGAGACTATGTGGTCTGTGGGGTAGGAGACGGAGAAGTGGGAGTGGACATCCAGAAATGGGTTCCCTACAAAGAACGGACAGCGGAACGTTTTTTTGCCCCGGAAGAATGGAAGCTTCTGCAGGAATCGGACGAGTCCCGGCGCACCGAACTGTTTTACCGATTGTGGAGCAGAAAGGAAGCCTACGGCAAATATACCGGTCAGGGGATCGGCAGCGCTGTGGGGGAAGATTTTTCCGACGAGGGGAAATGGAAGGAAAGGCAGATCTGTTTTCGGGAATGGATTCTGGAAGATGACTATTCTCTGGCGGTCTGTTACGGAACGGCAGAAGTGTAAAAGCAGAGGAAAAAGGGAAAATTATAAAAGGGATAAGAAGCGCAAAAAACAGATGCGTACCGCACGGTAAGTGTATGGAAAGTGCATAGAAATGAGGACTTTATGAAGCGATTAATGATGTATCTGAAAGATTACAAGAAAGAGTCCATACTGGCACCGCTGTTCAAACTGCTGGAAGCATTTTTTGAACTGATGGTTCCTCTGGTAATGGCAAATATCATTGACTATGGTATTTCCAACCGGAATATGGGCTATATTGGCAAAATGGGACTGGTTCTGTTGCTTTTGGGCGTAGTGGGACTGGCTTCTTCCATTACGGCGCAGTTTTTTGCAGCCAAGGCGGCGGTGGGGGTATCCACCAAACTGCGTCAGGCACTGTTTGATCATATTGAGGATCTGAGTTTTACGGACATTGATAAGGCGGGAACCTCTACCATGATCACCCGTATGACCAGTGATGTGAACCAGGTGCAGTCCGGTATCAACATGACCTTACGCCTGTTCCTGCGTTCCCCGATCATTGTATTCGGTGCCATGATCATGGCGTTCACCATTGATGTGAAGTGTGCGCTGATCTTTGTGGTGGCAATTCCTTTATTGTCCGTTGTGGTATTCGGTATTATTTTATCCACGATCCCCATGTACAAAAAGGTACAGTCCAAGCTGGATCAGGTGTTGGGCATCACCAGAGAGAATCTGACCGGTGTCCGTGTCATTCGTGCGTTTCATCAGGAAGCAAAGGAAGAGGATCGTTTCCGGGAGAACAACGAAGCACTGTCTGCCATGCAGATCTTCGTGGGTAAGATCAGTGCCTGCATGAATCCTGTGACCTATGTCATTGTAAACGGAGCCATCATTGCTCTGATCTATACCGGTGCTGTACAGGTCAATATCGGTAATTTAAGTCAGGGCGAAGTCGTGGCGATCATCAACTATATGAATCAGATTCTGGTAGAGCTGGTGAAGCTGGCAAACCTGATCGTGACCATGACCAAGGCACTGGCCTGCGCAGACCGTGTTGCTTCCGTATTTGACATCGGTGCGGACGCTGCTTACGCAGAGAAGAGCGTACAGGAGCAGAAGCTGGCGGATCAGGTAGACAAGAAAGCACCTTTCCTGAACTTCAAGCATGTATCCCTGACCTATCAGGGAGCCGGTGCACCTACTCTGCAGGATATGAACTTTACCGTGAACCGTGGCGATACCGTGGGTATCATCGGAGGTACCGGTTCCGGTAAGACCTCTTTAGTGAATCTGATCCCCGGCTTTTACCCGGCAACAGAGGGTGAGATCCTGTTGGAAGGCAGAGATATCAGGACTATGAGCGATGAGGAGCTGCGGGGACGTATCGGCGTCGTACCCCAGAAGGCGGTTCTGTTCAAGGGAACGATCCGCAGTAATCTCCAGTGGGGCAAACCGGATGCAACGGAAGAGGAAATGTGGAAAGCTCTGGAACTTGCACAGGCATCGGAAGTGGTAGAGGGGAAGGACGGTAAGCTGGATGCCACTGTGGCACAGAACGGTAAGAATTTCTCCGGCGGACAGAGACAGCGTCTGACCATCGCAAGAGCCCTGGTCAGAAACCCGGAGATCCTGATCCTGGATGACAGCGCATCCGCACTGGATTACGCTACCGACGCAAAACTGCGTGCGGCACTGCGGACCCTGGAAGACAAGACTACGACCTTCATCGTATCCCAGCGTGCTTCCACCATCCGTCATGCGGACAAGATCATTGTACTGGATGACGGTGAGATCGCAGGCATGGGAACCCATGACGAATTGTTAAAGGATTGTACAGTATATCAGGAGATTTATTATTCCCAGTATCCTGAGCAGAGAGGAGGTGTTCAGTAATGCAGAAGACAAATAATAAAGCAACCATGAAGCGTGTGCTGAAATATATCCGGAAATATACACCGGCGCTGGTACTTTCCCTGTTGCTGGCAGGTCTGACCGTATTACTGACCTTATATATCCCGATCCTCACCGGTAATGCGGTGGACCTGATCATCGGCGAGGGACAGGTGGACATGCCCGGTATCTTTGCCATAATGAAAAAAATCGCCATCGTCATGATCATCACGGCGGTAGGCCAGTGGGTTATGAACACCTGCAACAACTATATTACCTATCATGTCATCCGCGATATCCGTACCGATGCTTTTGCTAAGCTGGAGATCCTGCCTTTAAAATATCTGGATGCCCATGCTTACGGTGATATTGTCAGCCGTGTTATTGCGGACGTAGATACTTTCGCAGACGGTCTGCTGATGGGATTTACTCAGCTGTTCACCGGCGTACTGACGATCCTGTGCACACTGGGCTTCATGCTGGTGACCAATGTGCCTATCGCACTGGTGGTAGTATGTATTACTCCGGTGTCTTTCCTGGTGGCAAAATTCATTGCAACCAAGACCTACTCCATGTTCAAGGAGCAGTCCGAGACCAGAGGTGAGCAGACCTCCCTCATCGAGGAAATGATCGACAACCAGAAGATCGTAAATACTTTCTCCAGAGGTGAAGCGGTAAAGAGCCAGTTCGGAGAGATCAATGGCAGACTGCAGAAATGCTCTCTGAAAGCTATCTTTTTCTCCTCCATTACGAACCCGGCGACCCGTTTCGTCAACAGCCTGGTATATGCCGGTGTCGGTGTGTTCGGTGCGTTCGTAGCTATTAAAGGTGGTATCAGCGTAGGCCGTCTGTCCTGCTTTTTAAGCTATGCGAACCAGTACACCAAGCCTTTCAACGAGATCTCCGGCGTGGTAACGGAACTGCAGAATGCATTTGTCTGTGCCGGTCGTATCTTTGAACTGATCGACGAGGAACCCCAGGTACCCGATGCAAAGGATGCGAGAGTACTGGAAGACGCCCAGGGCAATGTGGATCTTGAGAATGTATATTTCCAGTATGTACCGGAGAAGAAGCTGATCCAGAACTTTAACCTGAAAGTCACCCCCGGTCAGAGAGTTGCCATTGTAGGCCCTACCGGATGCGGCAAGACCACCGTGATCAATCTGCTGATGCGTTTCTACGATGTGAACTCCGGCTCCATTAAGGTAGACGGCACGGATATCCGTGATATCACCAGAGGAAGCCTCCGTACCAATTACGGCATGGTATTGCAGGAGACCTGGCTGCGTTCCGGCACCATCCGTGACAACATCTGCATGGGCAAACCGAATGCTACCGAGGAAGAGATCATCGCCGCAGCCAAGGCATCCCATGCCCACAGCTTTATCAAGCGTCTGCCCCAGGGGTACGACACCGTGATCACCGAAGACGGCGGCAGCCTGTCCCAGGGACAGAAACAGCTACTGTGTATCACCAGAGTCATGCTGTGCCTGCCTCCCATGCTGATCCTCGATGAGGCAACCTCCTCCATCGATACCCGTACCGAGATCAAGATTCAGAACGCATTCGCCAAAATGATGGAAGGCCGCACCAGCTTCATTGTAGCCCACAGACTTTCCACCATCCAGAGCGCTGATGTCATTCTGGTAATGAAAGACGGAAATATTATCGAACAGGGCAACCACGAGACCCTGCTGGCTAAGGGCGGGTTTTACGCGAATTTGTATAATAGTCAATTTGCCGTGTAACGAGCCATGCAAAGACAAGGAAAGAACCGGTTTGGCAGCTTGCTGACCAAACCGGTTCTTTTTTTGTCTTTATACGGCGACAGCCGTCACCCGCCGAAAGCCCAAGGGGCGTTTGGTGGGTGGAGCCTGGCGAAATATCCGGGGAGCTTGCTCAC
>JBNMJR010000012.1:0-24519 GCA_050873925.1 Acetatifactor sp. | reverse complement strand
GCGATGAGGATATCGACGCTGAGATCAACAGAGAGCGTGAGAGCAATGCCAGAACCATCAGCGTGGAAGACCGTGCTGTTAAGGACGGCGATATGACCGTTATCGATTTCGAAGGTTTTGTAGACGGTGTTGCATTTGAGGGCGGCAAGGGTGAGAACTATCCCCTGACCATCGGTTCCGGTTCCTTCATTCCCGGTTTCGAAGAGGCACTGGTTGGTGCTGAACTGAACAAGGAGACCGAAGTAAACGTAACCTTCCCTGAGGATTATCATGCAACCGAGCTGGCAGGCAAGCCTGCAGTATTCAAGTGCACCGTTAAGGAGATCAAGGAGAAGCAGCTTCCTGATCTGGATGACGAGTTCGCAAGCGAAGTATCCGATTTCGATACTATGGCTGAGTATAGAGAAGATGTACAGAAGAAGCTGACTTCCAAGAAGGAAGAGGAAGCTAAGATTGCCAAGGAAGAGGCAGTTCTGGATGCAGTGATCGCAGATGCTCAGATGGAGATTCCCGACGCTATGTTAGAGACCCAGCAGAGACAGCTGTTAGAGAACTTTGCACAGAGAATTCAGGCACAGGGCATCACTCTGGAGCAGTACATGCAGTTCACCGGTCTGACCGCTCAGACCATGATGGAGCAGCTGAAGCCCGAAGCACTGAAGAGAATCCAGTCCCGTCTGGTTCTGGAAGCTGTAGCAGCTGCTGAGAAGATGGAAGCTACCGAGGAAGACTTCGAAGCTGAGATCAAGAGCATGGCAGAAGCTTACCAGATGGAAGCCGACAAGGTAAAAGAGCTTCTGGGCGAGCAGGGCGCTAAGCAGGTGAAGGAAGATATCTGCGTAAGAAAGGCAGCTGATTTCATCGTAGACAACGCTAAGGAAGCAAAGGCTGCAGCCAAGAAGACCACCAAGAAGGAAAAGGCAGCAGAAGAGAAGCCTGAAGAAGCATAATTGATGCTTTAAGATACGATAGAAAGAGAAAGCGGATTCCCACGTCCGCAGGGAGGTGGGGATACGCTTTCTTTTAAATTTTTATTAAATCTTTGGAATCTCGTTGAAAAAGCCTGCTAAGTAGGATACGATAGTACTATTAATCAGAAGCAATGGAGGTTTTAGAATATGAGTTTAGTACCTTACGTCATTGAACAGACCAGCAAAGGTGAGCGGTCTTATGATATTTATTCCAGATTATTAACGGACAGAATTATTTTCCTGGGTGAGGAAGTCAATGAGACTTCCGCCAGCATTATTGTGGCACAGCTGCTGTTCCTGGAAGCAGAGGATCCCGATAAGGACATCCATCTGTATATCAACAGCCCGGGCGGAAGCGTTACCGCAGGTATGGCAATTTATGATACCATGAAGTATATCAAGTGCGATGTGTCTACCGTATGTATCGGTATGGCAGCCAGCATGGGAGCATTCCTTCTGGCAGGCGGTGCCAAGGGCAAGCGTTTTGCACTGCCCAATGCAGAAATTATGATCCATCAGCCGCTGGGCGGAACACAGGGTCAGGCTACCGAGATCGAGATCGCAGCAAAGCATATCCTTCGTACCAAGGAGAAGTTGAATCGTATGCTGGCTGAGAACACCGGCAAGGATTATGAGACCATCTGCGCAGACACCGAGAGAGACAACTGGAAGAGCGCTGAGGAAGCTTGTGAGTATGGTCTGATCGATAAGGTGATCACCTTCCACGAGGCATAAAACAACAGGAGTATAATAATGGCAGGAAAAAATTCCGGAAATGACATCAGATGTTCATTTTGTAACAAGACCCAGAGCCAGGTCCGCAAGCTGATCGCTGGACCCGCCGGGGTATATATCTGTGATGAGTGCGTAGATATCTGCGCAGACATCCTGGAGGAAGAACTGGAAGACGAAGAAGTGGAAGAGACCGCGAGTCCCGATATCAACCTTCTGAAACCCAAGGAGATCAAGAACTTCCTGGATGAATATGTCATCGGACAGGAGGAGGCAAAAAAGGTCCTCTCCGTTGCGGTGTACAATCATTACAAGAGAGTAACGGCTCCCAAGGATCTGAATGATGTGGAGCTGCAGAAGAGTAATATTATCATGGTAGGACCTACCGGTTCCGGTAAGACTTATCTGGCCCAGACACTGGCCAAGATCATCAACGTACCGTTTGCCATAGCGGATGCCACCACATTGACCGAGGCAGGTTATGTAGGTGAGGATGTGGGGAACATCCTTTTAAAGCTGATCCAGGCAGCGGACTATGATGTGGAACGCGCACAGTATGGTATCGTATATATTGACGAGATCGATAAGATCACGAAAAAAAGCGAGAATGTTTCCATCACCCGTGATGTATCCGGAGAGGGTGTACAGCAGGCACTGTTAAAGATCATCGAGGGTACTGTGGCAAGCGTACCTCCCCAGGGAGGCAGAAAGCACCCTCATCAGGAGCTGATCCAGATCGATACCACCAACATTCTGTTTATCTGCGGCGGTGCGTTCGACGGACTGGAGAAGATCGTAGAGTCCAGACTGGACCGCAAGGCCATCGGTTTTAATACCGAACTGGGCAGAAGAGAGGACAAGGACATCAGCGAACTGCTGCAGGAGGTAACTCCTCATGATCTGGTGAAGTTCGGTCTGATCCCCGAGTTCGTAGGACGTGTGCCTATCTGCGTTTCCTTAAGAGGATTGGACAGAGAAGCACTGATCCGTATCCTTCAGGAGCCGAAGAATGCTCTGGTAAAACAGTACCAGAAGCTGTTCCAGATGGATAATGTGGAATTAAGCTTTGAGCAGGATGCCATCGAGGCTATCGCTGACAAGGCGCTGGAACGCAAGACCGGAGCCAGAGGCTTACGTTCCATTATGGAATCCGTAATGATGGATACCATGTATGAGATTCCTTCGGATGACACCATCGAAGAATGTGTTGTCACCAAGGCGGCAGTGGATGGAGAGAGCGAGCCCCTCACCATACATGAAGATTCTCTGAAAAAGGCAAAATAATCCGGGCGCTGCCTTGTGGTCACACAGGGCAGCGTTTTGTGCAAAAAAGTACAAACTTAAGATGCGCAAAAACAGCGCAGGAATGGAGCTTTTATGATCATAAAGAATGTAAGTCTGGAAACTGTCTGTGGTATTACCAGTAAGCTTCCGGAGAATATACATCCCGAAGTGGCATTCGCCGGAAAAAGTAACGTCGGCAAATCCTCTCTGATCAACGGACTGATGAACCGTAAGTCTCTGGCCAGGACCAGTTCCCAGCCGGGAAAGACACAGACCATCAATTATTACAACATTAACGATGAAATCTACTTCGTGGATCTGCCCGGCTATGGCTATGCTCAGGCCAATGAGCATGTGAAAGCCCAGTGGGGTAAGATGATCGAAGATTATCTGCATAGATCGAAACAGCTGAAGCTGGTATTTTTGCTGATCGATATCCGGCATGCGCCGTCGGAGAACGACCGGATCATGTATGACTGGATCCGCCGCAACGGCTACGATCCCATCATCATTGCCACCAAGCTGGACAAGATCAATCGCAGTCAGATACAGAAGCAGGTGAAGCTGATCCGCACCACCCTGCAGGCCGGAGCGGATACACAGATCGTACCTTACTCCGCCCAGACGAAGCAGGGAAGAGAAGAAATCTATGAGATCCTGGATGGGGTCCTGGCCGCAGAGAATCCTGCGCAGGAATAGACGGTACCTGTGACCGGATATGTTGAAAAAGCAGAAAGCGTGAGAGCGTATGAAGAAATATTGTAAAGCATTGGTGAATCTTGGTGTGGCATTTATCATATTGCTGCTGATTATTTTTCTGGTGCCGAAGCTGCTGGTGTTCTTTGCACCGTTTGTGGCAGGCTGGATCATAGCGTTGATCGCCAGCCCTTTAGTACGTTTTTTTGAAGAAAAAGTCAAGATCAAGAGAAAAGCGGGAAGCGCTTTTGTCATTGTGGCAGTTATCGCACTGGTGGTACTGATCTTCTATCTGGTAGGCGCCAAGCTGGCAGACGAGATCATGGGGCTGATCGGTGCGCTGCCGGATATCTGGAACAACGCCGAGCATGATTTTGCCGACATTGGTCAGAACCTGAGCATTATCTATAATCGTTTCCCTACGGATGTACAGCAGAGTATTACAGACGTGATCAACCAGATCGGAAGCTATGTGGGAGATCTGTTAGGTAAGATCGGCACTCCGACCATAAATGCGGTAGGCAATTTTGCAAAACAGGTGCCTTCCATTCTGATCGGCCTGATCATGGCATTGCTGTCCTCCTATTTCTTCGTGGCGGAGAGGGACCAGCTGTCTGCCTGGTTCCGCAAGCATACTCCGGCGGAAGTATTGTCCTGGTATTACATGCTGAAACGGGGACTGGTAAAGGCGGTAGGCGGTTATCTGAAGGCACAGCTGAAGATCGAAGTATGGATGTATCTGTTACTGGTCATCGGGCTGGCTGTTTTGCAGGTAGACTATTCTCTGCTGATCGCACTGGGAATCGCATTTCTGGATTTCCTGCCGTTCTTTGGTACGGGAACGGTCATGGTGCCCTGGGCGATCATCAAGATCTTAAGCTCCGATTACAAGATGGCTATCGGGCTGCTCATTATCTGGGGCATCGGACAGCTGGCCCGTCAGCTGATCCAGCCGAAGATCGTGGGGGATTCCGTGGGAATGCCGCCTTTGCCCACACTTTTCCTGTTATACATAGGTTATAAAATGGGAAGTGTAGTGGGAATGATCGTGGCAGTGCCGGTAGGACTGATCGCACTTACCATGTATCAGGAAGGCGCTTTCCAGACCACCAAGGACAGCGTGAAGATTCTGGTAGCAGGCATCAATCATTTCCGCAGACTGAAACCGGAGGATATGGATGAGGTGCGCCAGATGCAGGAGAGAGACCGTAAACGGAGCGAGGAACTGACCAGACAGGCTCAGGCGGAGGAAGCAGCGAAATGAGAAATATCCGACTGCGTATGCAGTATGAAGGAACCAGATATCAGGGATGGCAGAAGCAGACATCCACAGACAATACGATCCAGGGGAAAATGGAAACTCTGTTGTCGAAAATGTGTGGCGAACCCATAGAAATCTCCGCCAGTGGCAGGACGGATGCAGGAGTGCATGCGTTGGGACAGGTGGCGAATTTCCATACGGAATCTGACATGAGTACGGAAGAGATTCTGGCCTATTGCAACCGGTATCTGCCGGAGGACATTGCGGTGGTGGAGGTGTCGGAAGCGGCGCCGAGATTCCACAGCAGACTGAATGCCACTGGGAAGAGATACCGCTACCGCATTATCAACAGTGCAATTCCCAATGTATTCTGGCGGCGGTATGCACTGGAAGAACTGGAAAGACTGGATCTGGATGCCATGCGGGAAGCTGCGGAGCTCTTGTTGGGAGAACATGATTTCAAGGCATTTACCTCTGCCAAAAAGAGTAAGAAATCCACGATCCGCAGGATTGATGAAATTCGAATCGAACAGATCGAAGACCGGATAGAATTTGTATTTACCGGCAACGGATTTTTGCATCATATGATCCGGATCCTCATGGGAACCCTTCTCGAAGTGGGAAAGGGAATCCGCACCCCGGAGAGTATGACGGAAGTATTGGAATCCGGTGACAGAGCGAAAGCCGGACCGCTGGTGCCGGCCAAAGGCCTGGTACTGGAAGAAGTTTTTTACACCTGATAAAAATATTGCAACTTTTTGCCCTACAATTGCGTCTATACAATTGTAGGGCATTTTAATTTATGTAGTTCTGAATAGTTTATAAAATTTTAATAATTATGTTGCAGAAAGTATGCATTGACAGGATACGATAACAGAGGATAAGGCAGAGGGGCCTTTTCCGATACGAAAGGTGGAAGGTGCGGACCATGGAAAAAAGGGTTGCGGTATACAATAATAATACAGGTGTGATAGAGACAATGAGTTCCCTTCTGGCAGGAGAAGGATTAAAAATGGTGGCAGTTACAGGAAGAGCACAGTTACAGGAGCTGTTGAGGGCCCAGGAGATACAGCTGCTGATGCTGGATGTGGAACTGGATGGCAAAGGCTGGGGAGAAGGAATCGAGATGATCCACGATATCCGCAGTATGACCACGATTCCCATTATCATCATTTCCGCCCAGAACGCAGAGACGGCCAAGATCATGGCACTCAATGCCGGAGCGGATGACTATGTGACGGTGGGATACAATCCGTTAGAGCTGTTAGCCAGAGTGAAGTCCCAGCTTCGCAGATACACCCAGCTGGTAAATCTGTGCGAGAGTATCGATAAGATTTATCGTGTGGACGGCCTGGAGATCAACGACAGGAACCGTACGGTGACCGTAGACGGCCGTGAGGTGAAGATGACTCCTATCGAATATAAGATTTTACGCCTTCTGGTGCAGGAGAGAGGTAAGGTATTGTCCATCAGCCAGATCTACGAATCCATCTGGCATATGCAGGCCATCGGTGCGGATAATACCATTGCAGTGCATATCCGTCATATCCGGGAGAAGATCGAGAGCAATCCCAAGGAGCCCAGATATCTGAAAGTGGTATGGGGAACCGGATATAAAGTAGGATGAGAAAAATAGTCAAAAGTGTGTCCTCTGCGAGAGCAGGGGACTTTTTTTGTCAAAGATTGTCAAGGGACTATTTACTTTAGTACTTTTGTAGGATATACTTAATGCAGCACAGATTCGCCAGCTACGACATGAAAACACGGACAAAAGCACGACAACAGAAAGGAGGCGCAGCTATGACAAAGCAGGAAGCGGAACAAATGCTGGAACGCTTACAGCAGATATTTCCGATAGTGCGCCTACTGGAAGAGGACAATGTACCGAAGAACCGGGAGGATACTCACCCCGGCGGTGCGGAGGATGGTTGCCAGTGCTTTTCTCTTTGGCATAAAACGGTGCCCTGCGCCAACTGTATTTCGCGGGAAGCATTACAGAACAAGAGCCAGAGAGTCAAAATAGAATTTCTGGATGATGAGATCTATCAGGTGATCTCGAAGTATATAGAGGTAGACGGCCGGCCCTGCGTGGTGGAAATGCTGGAACCTCTGGATGAGGAGACTCTGATGGATTCCGCGGGCAGAGAAAAACTGATGAAGCGTCTCAGCGGCTATGACGACAAGTTATACCGGGATGCTCTTACAGGAGTCTATAATCGCAGATTTTATGAAGAACGGATACGACATATGACACGCCATGCCGGTGTTGCCATGATCGATCTGGATGACTTTAAATTATATAACGATACCTACGGACACAATGCGGGAGATATGGTGTTGGACACTATCGTAGGGGTGATACAGGGGATTATCCGTAAGACAGATATGTTGATCCGTTTTGGCGGAGATGAATTCCTGCTGGTACTGCCGGAGATCTCGGAGGATGCTTTTGAATTGAAATTAAAGAGGATCCGCCAGCATGTGCAGGAGACCAAGATCGTAGGATTTACCCAGCTGAAGTTGTCGGTCAGCATTGGCGGTGTCATGTCTCATGGGGAGCCTATCGAGGAGACGCTGGAGAGAGCGGACCGCCTGATGTATCAGGCCAAGATCCGCAAAAATGCCATAGTGACCCAGCGGAATGAGGTACAGACCGGCAGAAATGAGATTCCCGAGGAGACGGAGCGACTGCGGATCCTGATTGCAGACGATTCGGAGGCCAACCGGGAACTGCTGACAGAAATGCTGAAGGATGGCTATGATATTGTGGAAGCGGAAGACGGAGAGAAGGCCATCGAACAGCTGCATGAGTACGGCAAGGGGATTTCACTGGTGCTTCTGGATCTGCTGATGCCGGTTATGGACGGATTTGACGTGCTGGCATATATGGGAACGAACAAATGGCTGGAGGATATTCCGGTAATTATGATTTCCAGTGAGGATTCCGCACCATATGTGAAACGGGCCTACGAACTGGGAGCCACGGATTATATCGGCAGACCCTTTGATGAAAATATCGTTTACCGCAGAGTACAGAATACCATCAAGCTGTACGCAAAACAGAGAAGACTTGCAACGCTGGTGACGAACCAGATTTATGAAAAAGAGAAAAACAACCAGATGATGATCAGCATTTTAAGCCAGATCGTTGAATTCCGTAACGGAGAGAGCGGACTGCATGTTATGCGGATCAACATGATCACAGGCATGCTTCTGGAGCGGCTGGCGGTAAAGTCGGACAAGTATCCGCTGTCCTGGGCGGAGAGATCCATGATCACCATGGCTTCCTCCCTGCATGATATCGGCAAGATCGGCATTCCGGAGGAAATCCTGAACAAACCGGGCAAACTGACGAAGGAAGAGTTCGAGATCATGAAACAGCACAGCGCCATCGGCGCGGATATGCTGAGAAGTCTGAAGAGATACCAGAACGAAGAGTTGGTGAAGCTCGCATATGAGATCTGCCGCTGGCACCATGAACGATATGACGGAAGAGGCTATCCGGACGGATTGAAGGGAGAGGAGATCCCGATTTCAGCGCAGGTGGTATCTTTGGCAGATGTGTATGATGCGCTGGTAAGTGAGCGTGTTTATAAAAAAGCATTTTCACCGGAAAAAGCGCTGGAGATGATCCGGAACGGTGAGTGCGGCAGCTTTAATCCTCTTTTACTGGAATGTCTGCTGGATATCAGGGACAGAGTGAAAGAAGAATACGAACAAAGAGAGGAATAAACGTAGATGACAGTACAGGAATGTTATGAGAGCATGGGATCCGATTTCGAGGGTGTATTGGGCAGAATGGGAAGTGAAGGAATGGTGAAGCGATTCGCCCTGAAATTCCTGGATGATCCCAGCTATTCGAATCTGGTAAAAGCAGTGGAGGAGCAGAATGCGGAGGAAGCATTCCGCGCGGCCCACACATTAAAGGGAATCTGTCTGAATCTGGGACTGGACAGACTTTACAAAGTCAGTGCCGAACTGACAGAGAAACTCAGAGGAAAAGAACTCGTCGATTACGAAGAGTCTTACGGGGAAGTGCAGAAGGAGTATCAGAACACCGTAAATGCAATCCGTACCATGGCTGAATAAACCTGGAAACAGGAACGGACTTATGAGAGGATAGGATTACATGGGCAAGGAAATATTGGATAAGGCGCAATATTCCACAGATCAGATACAGGAAATAGAGGAAGGCCAGGAGAAGGGGCTGGATATCTCATATTATGAGAATCCGGAATTCCTGGCGATCCAGATGCGTGAGATCCGTCTGGGACTGGAAGCAGGTGTGGATGTCTCGATCTATGCGAAAAAGGCATACGACTGGTTCCAGATGAAGGAGATCCGCATAGGATTAGAGAGAAAACTGGATGTAAGTAAATACGCGGACCCGAAGATTTCGTTTGAGGTTATGCACCAGCTTCGGAAAGGACTGACGGAAGGAATCGACCTGTCTTTTGCCAAAGCGATACCGGCAGGTGTCCTGAAGGAACTGCGCAAAGCAATGGCGGAGAAGATCGACATCCGTATGTACATCCGGGAAGGTTATGAGGAAGAACAGCTCAAACAGATCCGTATTGCCATGGAGCGGGGGATTGATATCGGACAGCACATCAAGCTGTACCACAGAGGTCCCTCCATCCGGGAGATTGCTCTGGGACTGGAAAAAGGACTGGATGTATCGGCCTACGAGGATGAACAGCTAAACTGGCAGCAGATGCGGGAAATCCGCATGGGTATGGAAGAAGGACTGGACGTATCGAAGTACTCCAATCCATTGTACTCCTGGCAGCAGATGCAGGAAATCCGTCTGGGCATGATGGATGATCTGCCGGTGGAACTGTATTCCAGCCTGATGAACACGGCCAAAGGGATGGAAGAGAAGCGCAAGAAGCTGCTCGAGGAACAGAAGCATCCCGAAAAGGCACAGAACGAAGAAATATACAAGGACTTTTCCCTGCTGATCAGCGCGGACAAAATGGAAGCATTTATTCTGGTGGCGGAGAAAGGAACCAGAATCCGGAAGGACCGTTTATTACTATCTCTGGAAGAAAAAGGTGTGAAGAGCGGTATTGATTATGTGACGCTGGAACGGCTGGAAAAACAGGGCGCGGACAGCAATATGGTCATTCTGGCTAGCGGAAGAAGACCGGAGGCCGGAGCGGATGGATGGTATGAGTTCTTCTTTGACATTAATATCAAGAAAGAGCCGAAGCTTCTGGAAGACGGTTCGGTAGACTACCAGAATATCAAATGGTTCGAACTGGTGCGCAAAGGAGATGTGGTAGCACTGTACCATGAGCCGGAGCTGGGCAATCCCGGACGCAATATTATGAACGAAGAAGTACCGGCGAAGAAGGGAAGAGAACTTCGTCATCTGACCTGTAAGGGTGTTACCCTGCAGCCGGACAAGAAGACTTACATAGCATCCACGGATGGAAAGATCGAATATAAGGGAGACGGTCTGGAAGTTACGGATATTCTGGTGCTGGACAGCGTGACACAGGCCACCGGCAATGTAGCGTTTAACGGTTCCGTCTATGTCAGAGGTGATGTGGGTGACGGTACCGTCATCCGTGCGGAGAAAGACATTCTGGTGGATGGCTTCCTGGAGGGTGCCACATTGGAGGCAGGAGGAGACATTATCCTGCGTAAGGGCAACAACGGCGACGGTCGCGGAAAGCTGCAGGCACAGGGAAGTGTCATGGGAAGATTCTTCGAACGTTCCAATGTCAAAGCCGGAAAACATATCAATGCAAACTATTGCCTGAACAGTGAACTCTGGGCAGACGGACGGATCGAGATTGCCGGGAAGAACGGCAGTCTGGCCGGAGGAAACGCTTATGCCGCACAGGGGATCAGCGCATTTAATATCGGCAATGCAGCAGGCATCAGAACCGGTATTTCCGTAGGCGGAGAGGATCCTTTTATTGCGGAGAGCAATGCTCTGGAAGAAAAGCTGAATTCTGCACAGAGAGAACTGTATCTGTTAAAGAATGCCTATGCGGATTTCCGAAGAAAATATCCGCCGGAAGTGCGTAATAACAATCCGGTCTATCTGAAAATAGAGGATTCCATCTATGCGAAGGATCAGGAGATCGACAAGCTGTACAAGAGACAGGAAGAACTGAAAAAGGAACGCGACAGAGCCGATCAGGTGAAGATCGTGATCCGAGGCAGTCTGTATCCGGGAGTCCAGGTAAATATCAATGGCTCCAGATGGAATGCAAAACCCATCAAGAACGTTACACTGAAGAAAAAAGATGGAGCCGTTTCCGTATTTCGGAACGTTTAGGAGGAAAATAAGTGAAGAACAAGGTTCTCATTGTAGACGATGCGTTTATGAACAGGGATATCCTGAATGAAATATTGAAGGACAGCTACGATATTCTGGAGGCGGAAGACGGAAAAGCGGCCCTTGACATTCTGGAACAGGAAGATAATGAGATCGTAGCAATCCTGTTGGATCTGGTGATGCCGGTAATGGATGGATTCCAGGTGCTGGAGGAGCTGAACAACCGGAAGCTGATCGAGAAGATCCCCGTACTGGTCATCAGCGGAGAGAACAGTACACAGAATGAGCAGAAATGCTTTGAACTGGGAATCGCGGATTTCATCGGTAAACCTTTTAATGCCAATCTGGTCAGAAGAAGAGTCCAGAATGCCGCAGAGCATTATGCGTACCGTAACGAATTAGAAGATAAAGTGGAGGAGCAGACCAATGTACTCCGCAAGGCATACAAGACACTGAAGAGTCAGGCGGAACAGCTGAAACGCCGGAATCAGGATATCATTGAGATCCTGGGTACGGTGGTGGAATACCGTAATCTGGAAAGCGGTGAGCACGTAAAACGCGTGGGAGAATATACCCGCATCATGGCGGAGACTTTCATGGTGGAATATCCGGAATACGGACTGACCCTGGAGAAGATCAATGTCATCGTATCTGCAAGTGCACTCCATGACATCGGTAAGATCACGATTCCCGACAGCATTCTGCTGAAGCCGGGACGTCTTACCAAGGATGAGTTTGAATACATGAAGTCCCATACCACCCGTGGATGCGAGCTGTTGGAATCCATGAAAAATGTGTTGGATCCCCAGTATGAAAAGGTCAGCTACGAGATCTGCCGTCACCATCATGAGCGTTTTGACGGCAAGGGCTATCCCGACGGACTGGTGGGCGATGCGATTCCCCTTTCCGCCCAGCTGGTATCTGTGGCAGACGTTTACGATGCACTGGTAAACGAACGCTGCTATAAGGATGCGTTCCCTCCCGAGGAAGCATTCCATATGATCGTTAACGGAGAATGCGGTGTATTTTCTCCCAGACTGATGGAAGTATTCCGCAAAGTACGTCCGCAGTTTGAAAAACTGGCGAATGAGAAATAAACAGGAAAAAGATAAGGATCTCTGTGCAGATATGAAAACATCTGCATGGAGATTTTTTATATGTTGCAGGAAGTTGCTCGCTTGACAAAGTGGATCAAATATATTATTGTATTAAGTAAATAATACAAATAAAATCAGAGGATGGAGCATAAGGATGCAGACAGAAGCAATACAGACAGGGGAGATACAAAGGAAACGGGGAATCAGCAGTGCCGTGTTGAAAAACATCGCGGTGGTGACCATGCTGATCGATCACATCGGGGCGGTGATCGTAACAAGGTTATTGATTCAGAATGGGCTGTACGAAGCCATGGTGAATCAGGAGGCCTATACTGCCTGGATGGGACAGAACGGTGGAATGTACGGCATCTACATGGCAATGCGTATCATCGGCAGATTTGCGTTTCCCATTTACTGTTTTTTATTGGTGGAAGGATTCCAGAAGACCCACAATGTGAAAAAGTATCTGGGCAGAATGTTTTTATTTGCACTGATTTCGGAGGTGCCTTTTGATCTGGCACTCAGCGGAAGGCCCTGGAACATGCAATACCAGAATGTGTTTTTCACACTTTTCATCGGACTTCTGGTGATCGTGGCCTTACGGCTGGTGGAACAGCGGCTGGCGGGAACGGAGATCCGGAGGAAGGTTGTACGTGTGGGGCTGTATACGGTCATTATCATCGCAGGCAGTGCCTTGGCGCTGGTGCTTAAGACGGATTACAGCTTTAAGGGAATTCTGGCAATTACAGTGCTGTATCTGTTCCGCAACCGGAAAAAAGCCCAGATCTGGGCCGGTGTCATTGTATTTTTGCTGATGGACGGACTGGAGATGATCGCGGCATTTTCCTTTATCCTCATCTGGTTCTACAACGGAACGAGAGGAAAGCAGAATAAATATTTCTTTTACTTTTTCTATCCCGTACATCTGCTGCTTCTGTGGCTGATCTGCGTGGCTATGGGAATTCCGGCAATCTGATGAACGGCAGGATACTCTGTGAGAAGCAGAGAGGAAGACAAGGGGACAATAACATGGAGAATACAGAGTATATGGAAGAGAAGAAATGGAAACCGGAGGACAGCGAAGAACTGATCCGGGTACAGGAACTTACGAAGACCTTTCAGCTGTCCGCAAAACAGCGGAAACTGGAACATACGGAGGCAAAGACCAAAACAGCGGTGGATCATGTGAGCTTTGAGGTAAAGCGGGGAGAAGTGTTCGGCCTGCTGGGGCCTAACGGAGCTGGCAAGACTACGACACTGCGGATGCTGGCGACGCTGATACGACCGGACAGCGGGGACGCGGTATTGGGCGGTAGCAGTGTTGTGACACACCCGGAGGAAGTAAGAGGGAAGATCGGATTTTTGACCAGTGAACTGAAACTGGAGGATTTTTTTACCCCGGATTACCTGTATGACTTTTTCTCAGATCTGTATGGGATACCGACGGGAAAAAGGGATGCCAGAAAGAAACTGTTGTTTGAACGATTTGGCATTCAGGAATTTGCCCAGGTCAAGGTCAGGGATCTGTCTACCGGAATAAAACAGAAGGTATCACTGGTGATCGCCATGGTACAGGATCCGGAGATCATTATTTTCGATGAGCCTACCAACGGCCTGGATATTCTGACGGCGAAGGTGGTGACGGATTTCCTGCTGGATCTGAAGGAACAGGAGAAGACCATCATTGTATCCACCCATATTTTCAGTCTGGTGGAGAAGATCTGCGACCGTGTGGGTATCATTATCAATGGGCAGATGGCGGTTTGTGAAGATCTGCGGACACTCTGTGGAGAGAAGAGTCTGGAGGATCGCTTTTTTGAGATCTATGAAGCGGTAAACGGGGGAGGAAACGGACGATGACAAATAATACGATCACAGTAATGAAAAAAGAGCTGGCCAGATTTTTCGGAGACAGAAGACTGGTGATCACCACATTGCTGCTTCCCGGATTCATGATCTATGTGGTGTACAGTTTTCTCGGCGGGGCCATGATGAAAACCATGCTTCCGGAAGAAAACTACGTGGCGAAGGCCTATGTGGCAGATATGCCGGAGTCACTGCGGGAGGAATTGCGGGATCTTCGTGTAGACTGGCAGGAGACGGACAGAGAGCAGCTTACGGAGATCAAGCAGAAAATACAGGAGAAGCAGGTGGACGGTCTGGTGGTATTTCCGGTTGATTTTGACACGGCTGTGAAAAATTATCAGGTGGACAGTGGAGAACCGGCTCCCAACGTGGAAATCTATTACAATTCCACAGAGACGGAGTCCAATCATTTTTACAATGAAGTGTCGGAGATCCTGGAGGAGTATGAGACTTCTCTGGCCAATAAGCTGGACATCAATGCCGGAGATTCTGTGTATTATGACTGTGCCACCAGCAAAGATACTACGGGGCAGATGTTTTCCATGATGATGCCGCTGTTGCTTATGATATTTTTATACAGTGGATGCATGTCTGTGGCACCGGAGTCCATTGCGGGGGAAAAGGAGCGGGGCACCATAGCAACCTTGTTAGTGACACCCATGAAGAGAAGCTCGCTGGCTCTGGGAAAAGTGTTTTCCTTAAGTATCATAGCGCTTCTGGCAGGTTGTTCCAGCTTTATCGGAACCTTTGCGGCGTTGCCGAAAATGATGGGCGGAGAGCTGACCGGCGTGGACTCTTCGGTGTATGTCCCCATGGATTATGCGATGCTGCTTCTGATCATTCTGTCTACGGTCATGGTGCTGATATCCATGATCGCGCTGGTCTCCGCGTTCGCCAAAAGTGTGAAGGAAGCGGCTACGACGGTATCTCCGTTTACCATTGTGGTGACGTTTATCGGATTGAGCCCTATGCTCAGTCAGGGAAAAGAGATCCCGCTGTACCGGTATCTGATCCCTGTGTACAACAGTGTGCAGTGCATGAACGGTATTTTCTCCTTTAGCTATCAGCCGGTGGAAATTATCGTGACGGTGATCGTGAATCTGTGCGTGGCGGGAGTGGTGGTCTTCGGACTGACCAGAGCGTTCCAGAGCGAGAAAATTATATACTTATGATGACAATACGGCAAATGCGTAATATAATGTACGTGTTTGCCGTTTCTTTGCAGATAAATACATTTTACGTTCGGAAGACCGGATAATCTTCGAATCATGAGAAATGAGGAGCATAACCATACTAATGATACAACAGAAATTTAAACGCTTTCATGTGAAGAAAATATACTCTACATTGCTGCTTTCTTATGGCGTACTGTTGGCTGCACCGTTTATAGCAGTATTTTTGTTACTTTCATTCTGGAAAAATAGTACAGAGAACTATTACAGTGAAATTATGAAAAACGATTTAACGGAAGGCCGCATGGCATTTGAAAAGCAATTGGATATTATGTGTGCAGGAGCTTTTTCCGTATCGAATGACAGTGATTTAAAGTGGGTCTATTTTCTGGATGGATTGAAGGACGGGGACAATAATATCGCGGCATTGATCAGATGCAATGACATGCTTCGCCAGAACTTTGCGGATTCAGAGCGCTATCAGAATTATAGCGTGATTATGAAAAATGAATTGATATTTCGGAAAAGCGGGATGGTAGTCGGGGATAAGTTCTTCTATGACAATTACTGTACCTATCAAAATATGGATTTCGAGACTTGGAAAAAACAGAGTTTTGAGGCGGATACATGGCAGCTGTTTTCTATAGATGAAATAGACACAGGGGAGGAAACTTTGCAGGCAATGACATTTTCCTACCCTGTGCGGAATTATATTCAACGGGAGAAGGAAGCAAATGCGGTAGTACAATTTTTGCTTCCAAAAGAAAATCTGGAGCAAATGTTTGGACAACTGTTGAGCCGCCAGGGAGGAATTCTGATTTATGATGCAGAAGACAGAATGCTTGCAAGTCTGGGGAAAATCAATGCGGATGGGGATGATCCAGAGAACACAGATCTGTTTTTATGTGAAACAACAGAGGAAGATATCCAGCAGATAAAATGGAATGGAACAGATTGTCTGGTGGTAAATCAGACATCGGAAGAAAATGGAATGCATTTTGCAGCAATTCTTCCGATGGCGGTAGTAATGCAGGATTTTCAAAGAATCCGCAGAACTGCATGGTTGATCCTTCTCACAGGGGCGGTACTGGAAATTGGCCTTGGGTGCTGTTTTGCACTAAGGTACAGCAAACCGATTCATAACCTGATTGACAATATGCAGAGACTTTTTTCATTGGAAGACAGGGAAATTCATGAAACGGGAAATATTTCTGAGTATGAATATCTGGAGAAGGGAGTTCATGCCCTGTTGGATGATTATCAGTCTTTGAATGCGATGCTACAGGAAAAGACTGTGAAAGAGAGAAGAAATTTTCTGACATTATTAATGAACGGGGAGTTTGATACAGAACTTAATATTATAGAGGAAGCGGCCCATGCCGGAATCCGGTTAGTGCAGAAAGACTACTATGTACTAGTGTTCAGCAGTGAAGAGGGAGAAAAACTGTTGTCAGCGGCAAAAGAGTGTGCGGAGACGGAAACAGAACAGATATGGTATCCGATAGATCCGACCCATGTAGCATTGCTGCAATATTGTACAGGCGAAGATCCTATGGAACCTCTGCTTGCAGGAGAGCAGACAGCAGAGAATCTGAGACAGGTTGGAGCAGAGGAGGTTTATGTTGGAATCGGCAGCTGCTATACAGAAAAGCGAGAAATCGTATTTTCTTATCAACAGGCGCTATATTGCTCTGATAAGGGAAAAAGAGAAAAACAGAATGTAGTGGAATACAGCAGAGAGCTGTGGAAAAGGAATATGCCCTGGTATCCGTTGGAAATGGAAGAAAAATTACAGGCTGCTACAAAAAACGGTAATTCAGAGCAGATAAAAGAAATTTTTATAAAAATAAGAGAAGAAAATCTGGAAAAAATACATCTGTCGGCCAATGGAGGGAAAGTCGTTATATCGGGAATTACTTCTACTTTGATAAGAATGTGTAATAATATGGCAGAAAGTATGGAAACGGAGCAACTGCTGGAAAAAATACAGACGGAACAGTCGTTTCCCAAAGCATTGGAAGTATTGGAAACACAGTTCCTGCGTTTATGTGAAGAAAATTATCACAGCAGGAGCAGAAAGAGCGAGATATACTATCAGAAACTGGAAGAATATCTGGAGAAAAATTATGGCAATCCATCTCTGGGCGTCCCCATGGTGGCAGAAGAATTCGGACTATCAGAAAATTATTTTTCTATCTTTTTCAAGGATACGATGGGAAAATCTTTTAGCAGCTATTTGGAAAAATTAAGACTGGAAAAGGCAAAAAATCTAATTGCTGAAGGAAAATGGGATATGGAGACCATTGCTCAGATGGTGGGTTACGGAAGCAGCGCAACCTTCCGACGGGCCTTCAAACGTGCTTACGGGGTAGCACCTTCGGCGTGGAAAGAATAAAAATCTAAGAAAATGCGCGGTACCTAAGAAAGTGTACGGCGCATTTTCTTAGATTTTGTACGTTACATTAGGAATTTCAAGTTGTTGTTTCAGTGCTCAGCCTGTATTGTGAAATGCGTAAGGCAGCCACAGTACAAATACAAAAAATCAAATTAGTAAGCTGTGGGCTGAGCAAAAAAGAAGGCGAGGGTACAAAATGAAGAAGAAAAAAATTATAGCTCTTTTAACAGCATGCATGCTTATGACAGGAATGTTTACCGGGTGCGGATCATCCCAACAGGAAGCAGTAGCATCAGGAACAGAAGCAGGTCAGACACAAACCGGGGATAATTCATTGTTTAATGAACCGGGACAACTTCCCATTGTAAATGAACCTGTGACCCTGACGGTGTTTGCACCTGCAAATCCCGACGGAAGCTGGGAAGATAATGAAATGGTAAAGGAACTTGAGGAGACAACAGGAATCCATCTGGAATGGCAGACCTGTGCGGCTTCAGATAATGTACAGGAAAAGCTGAGTACCATGTTCGCTTCGGGAGATCTTCCGGATATTATTTTAACCGGTGTAGGCAGTAGTAACCGTTATGACAAAGCAACAGAACAGGCGCTGGGAGAGCAGGGACTGATTTTACCTTTAAACGATTATCTGGACACTGTTTCAGTAGGTTATAAGCAGGCGCTGGATGAAATAGAGGGGCTGAGAGACTATATAACAACTCCCAATGGTAACATTTATTCTTTGCCGAACGTAGATGGTTCCCTGCATGTACAATACAATATGAAATTGTGGATCAATACGCAGTGGCTGGATAATCTGGGATTAGAGATGCCGACAACCACAGAAGAATTTTATCAGGTTATGAAAGCTTTTAAGGAACAGGATGCCAATGGCAATGGAAATCCCAATGATGAAATTCCTTTGTCAACAGTGACTTCCGGAGCGGGGACACAGATCGATGGATTTCTGATGAATCCGTTCCAGCTGACTTCCGAGACAAATAAATTGTATGTAGATAACGGAAAAGTGACGTTTGCACCGGTTCAGGAAGGCTACAAAGAAGGCCTGAAATATTTAAAACAGTTGTATAGTGAAGGATTATTAAACCCTGAATCTTTTACGCAGGATAAGAATAACCAGGTAAACATAAATGAAGCAGGGGATGAATGTGTCATCGGAGCATTTCTGGCCCAGAGACCGGGATACGCCTGTGATCTGACGACAGAACCTTATTCCGATAAATGGCAGCAGTATCAGTCGCTGGCGCCTTTGACAGGACCGGACGGTCAATGCGTGGCATCCTGGAATCCTTATGTTATGTTCCAGACAGGTATGACATTTATTTCTAGCAGCTGCAGCAATCCCGAAGCAGCATTCCGTCTGCTGGATTATATCGAGACGCAGACATACAGAGCTATTCTTGGAAAAGAAGGTGTGAATTATGTCATGCTGGATGATGATACGACAGAAGTAGGCATGGATGGTGTGACAAAAGCACTTTATAAGAAACTGGATGCTTCCACAGCCAATGTAACGTTGAATCAGGTTACGGCATTGGTACGTACACCGGACTTCCTGCTTGCAGAAGCCACGAACCCGGATCCATATGCAGAGGATGTTAAGCCCGTCAATGGCCGAAATGTGGTTATTTACAGAGCGTCTCTTGAACATGAAAAGGTGAGACAGTCCAGAGAGTCCGTAATGCCGGATCTATATATGAGCCAGGAAGATTCCAGCGAAATGTCCCTGATCAAGACCAATGTTATGGATGTTCAGAAAGAATATATGGTGCAGTTTATTACCGGAGCAAAGGATATTGATGCAGAATGGGATGGCTACATCAATGCCATGAATAATGTAGGACTGGAGAGATATTTGGAGTTATTACAGAAGGCATATGATGAATCTTCTTTTGCAAAATAGGAGAGCAGGAAAGTCTTTTGAATTATTTGCGAGGGGGACTGCATTAAGGCAGCCCTCCTTTTATAGAAAGAAGGAAGAAAATGAAGTCTAAGAAAACAATTCGGCCGGAACATAAAAAACAGCATGCAAAAAATACAATACGCAGCATAAAAAGGCATTGGCAGTTATATCTGATCGTAGCGCTGCCTCTGGTTTATCTGATTATTTTTAAATATATGCCTATTATCGGATCGCAGATCGCATTCAGGGATTACAATTTCAAAGGAGGTATCTGGCACAGTCCGTTCGTAGGACTTAAATATTTCAAGATGTTTTTCCAGTCACCTCAGTTCTGGAGATTGATGGGTAATACATTGGGTTTGTCTGTGTATGGTATTGTATTGGGAGTTTTCCCACCGATCATTCTTGCAATTGCATTGAACTATGTCAGAGTGCGTTGGTTCGGAAAGACGGTACAGATGGTAACGTATATGCCTTATTTTATTTCTACCGTTTTGATCGTAGGTATTCTGTCACAGATGTTATCTCTGACAGGTCCGGTGAATCACCTGATCGAGAATCTGGGAGGACAGGCCATTCATTTTATGGGTGAGCCTAAATTGTTCAAAACATTATATGTTTTTTCTGATGTATGGCAGAAAACGGGTTACAATGCTGTAATTTATATTTCTGCGCTTGCTGCGGTAGACCAGGAATTACATGAGGCAGCAACCGTGGACGGTGCAAATATCTGGCAAAGAATCAGATATATTGATATTCCCAGTATTATGCCGACAGCGGTAATTCTGCTGATCATGTCCTGTGGACATATTTTAACAATAGGATATGAAAAAGTACTGCTTTTGCAAAATGATTTAAACATGGCAACTTCAGACATTATCTCAACTTATGTTTATCGTATCGGTCTGAGCGGAATGCAGTATAGTTATTCGACAGCGATTGGTATATTCCAGTCAGTGGTATCTCTGATATTATTACTGGTTGTAAACAAAATAGCGGATAAGGTTGCCGATACCAGTCTGATATAGGAGGAACATAAGATGAAAAGAAAAGTTATGAGCAAAAGTAATCGTATATTTTATATAGTAAATACTGTGCTCCTGATGATATGTCTGCTGCTGGTAGCGTTGCCAATTCTTAATGTGTTAGCTTCGTCTTTGTCTTCGCCAAGCGCTGTCATAAGAGGACAGGTATCTTTCTGGCCAAAGGGATGGAATATTGATGCATATAAGGAGATATTTTCCAACCGGTCTCTTCTGACCGGTTATAAAAATTCCATTATATATACTATAGTGGGGACATGCGTAAATATTGTATTGACAATTATGGCAGCATATCCATTGTCCGTAAAGGATTTTGTTGGAAGAAAGGTCATCAGCGCCCTGTTTATTTTCGTTATGATCTTCACAGCACCGTTGATCCCTACTTATCTGAATGTCAAAAACCTCGGACTGCTGGATAGTATGTGGGCATTGATCTTACCGGGAGCGATTTCGGTATACAACATGATCATTGCAAGAACTTATTTCCAGAACAGTATTCCGGGAGAAATGCTGGAATCAGCAAGACTGGATGGATGCGATGATATCCGTGTTCTGGTTAATATGGTATTACCGTTGTCAAAATCTATCCTGGCAGTATTGGTACTTTATTATGCTATTGCTCATTGGAATTCCTATTTTGATGCATTTATTTATTTGTCTTCAGAGAATAAATTTACACTGCAGGTAGTCCTGCGTAATATCATGAATTCAGTGGCGGCTTTGGAGGAAATGGCAACTACGGCAGAGCAAAGTATGCGTGCAGCTAACATTGAAGTATTGAAATATGCTATTATTGTATTTGGTAGTATTCCACTGATTATTTTATATCCTTTTGTACAGAAACATTTTGTGAAGGGTGTTATGATCGGTTCAGTAAAAGGATAAGGAGCATTTTTATGATCGCAGAACATAAAATAGACAGGCAGAAACTGATATCGGGACATAATCCGGTGCTGACAGAGATAGCAACGGATTCTCCGCTTACGGTAGGCAACGGAGAACTTGCTTTTACGGCGGATATCACCGGAATGCAGACGTTGTATGAGGAATATCAGGAACTCCCGCTGTGTACAATGTCACAATGGGGATGGCACACGAAACCGGTAAGCGGGGAAAAGTATAATTATACACTGGATGATCTGGTGATGACGGAATATGTAAACAAAGAAGGACGTCTGTTAAAATATCCGCAGGATAAAAAGGCGGGCAATGAAGATGTCTATAACTGGCTGCGGGAAAATCCTCACAGACTGAATCTGGTACGGGTCCGTCTGCAGTGGGAAGAGGAGATCATTTCCGCAAAGGATATCACCGGGGTGCGGCAGGAACTGGTTCTGTACGAAGGGATTCTGTACAGTGAATTTCAGATACGGGGTAATGCCTGCAGAGTGCGGACCGCCTGCCACAATGAAGGGAGAGACATCCTGGCCTTTTCTCTGGAGAGCGAGGCACTGAAGGAGAAAAAGATCAGTGTAGTGCTGGATTTCCCCTATGGAGCTTCGGATATTACCGCATCAGATTGGACACAGAACGAAAGACACAGTACCACGATACTGCAGACGAGTGATGAAAAAATGCTTCTGTGGAGACAACTGGACAGGGACGAGTATTATGCAGGCATCTATGCGCAGGGAGGAAAAATTCGGAAGGAAGGCAGTCATACCCTTCGTATTTTCGCCAATGGAGAAAAACTGGACATCTCCATAGCGTTAGGAAAACAAAAAGAGCAGGCAGAATGTTTATCTGCACAGGAAGTGATGAACGCATCCAAAAGAGGATTTGGGCGTTTCTGGGAGCGGGGCGGTATCATTCAGCTGAATAAAAGCGCTGACCCCAGAGCAAGGGAACTGGAACGGCGGATTATTTTGTCACAGTATCTTATGGCAATCAATTCCAGTGGTTCAACACCTCCGCAGGAGACAGGACTGACATGTAACAGCTGGTACGGTAAAATGCATCTGGAGATGTATCTATGGCATTGTGCATGGCTTCCGCTGTGGCATCAGGAGGAGTTGCTGGACAGAAGCCTGGCATGGTATAGGGAACATCTGCCACAGGCAAGAGAAAATGCGGCAAGAAACGGCTATAAAGGAGCAAGATGGCCGAAAATGATCGCCACGGAAGGAGTGGACTGCCCTTCTAATATTGCACCTTTACTGGTGTGGCAACAGCCGCACATTATCTATATGCTGGAAATGGCATATCGCAGAAAAAGAAATCGCAGATTCTTAGAGGAAAACTGGGAACTGGTGAAGGAAACTGCTGATTTCATGGTAGATTTTGTGGTATGGGATCCGGTGAAAAAAGTCTACAGTATATGTGCTCCGGTAATACCGGTACAGGAATGTCATAAGGCAATGGATGTGTGCAATCCGGCCTTTGAAGTGGAATATTTCCGGGATACCTTACGGATCGCCGGATGGTGGGCAGAACGGCTCGGCAGGAAAAAGGAAGAACTCTGGGAACAGGTAGCAGAGCATATGGCAAAACTGACGGAAAAAGACGGCGTGTATCTGGCACATGAAAATTGCCCGAATACATTTACGGAGTATAACAGAGATCACCCCTCTATGTTGGGAGCTTTTGGCCTGATCGACAGTGACCGGATAGACAGGACGGTTATGGACAATACATTGCAGCTGGTGGAGGAATGCTGGAAATATCCTACCCTGTGGGGATGGGATTTTGCAATGATGGCGATGACAGCGGTAAGATTAGGAAAGCCGGAGAAAGCAATAGAATTACTATTGAAGGAATCTCCAAAGAACTGTTACGTCACAAGCGGCAATAACCGGCAGACAGGACGAAAGGATCTGCCGTTGTATCTGCCGGGAAATGGATCTCTGCTATTGGCAGCTGCAATCATGGCGGCAGGATATGATGGATGTGACAGGCAGACACCGGGGTTCCCGGAGGACGGACAATGGATCGTGGAATATGAAAATATTGATCCATTGCCGGGTACAAGCCCTATCAGCCCCATTGACTAGGCAGGGAATAATGTGTAAAATAAAATTATATGCCATAAAATAGAAATTTGGAGGAAAATAATACATGCAACTGCCTATTTTTGAGAAATACATTGATGAACTGATTGAGAAGAGTACGCTGGATGTTCCTGCATGGAACATTGAGAAGGCCAGAGAGGGGAAAGCTGCCGGATGGAATTACATCGACGGTTGCATGATCCTGGCACTTTTGGAGATCTACAGCGCCACCGGAGAGAAAAAGTATTACGAATTCGCAGATGCATTTATTGACCACAGAGTACAGGAAGACGGTAGCATCACCAAGTATTCCGTGGAAGAATATAATATTGACAATGTCAATGCGGGCAAGACCCTGTTCGCATTGTATGCCCTGAATGGTAAAGAAAAATACCGCAAAGCCATCGACCTGATTTACAGTCAGGTGGAGACCCAGCCCCGGACCGAGGAAGGCAACTTCTGGCACAAGAAGATCTACCCCAATCAGGTATGGCTGGACGGCATGTACATGGGACAGCCCTTTTACATGGAGTATGAGACCAAATTCGATGATAAGAAGCACTATGATGACATTTTCCATCAGTTTGCCAATGTCGTAAAATACATGAGAGATCCTAAGACCGGATTGTACTATCACGGTTACGATGCTTCGAAGAAGGCATTCTGGTGTGACAAGGAGACCGGTCTGTCCCAGAATTTCTGGCTGAGAGCACTGGGCTGGTATTCCATGGCATTGCTGGACACACTGAGTAAATGTGAGCCGGGAGAAGAGTACAAGGCAGAGTATGACAATCTGAAGAAG
>JBNMJR010000011.1:0-24727 GCA_050873925.1 Acetatifactor sp. | reverse complement strand
GAATGAGGTGTAAGCACAGCAATGTGTTCAGCTGACATTTACTAATCGGTCGAGGGCTTGACCAAAGGTTTTGGATAGGAAAAAGGATGTAAGTTAGGGTATAAGAGATAAAGTTTCAGTGTTCGGTTTTGAAGGAATAAATAAAATTTCTTCACATTTGGCTTTTTTCTGAGAATGCGCAGCATTCTCTTAAATAGCTTACAAAGCATGATATTTTCCTCGATAGCTCAATGGTAGAGCACTCGGCTGTTAACCGAGTTGTTGTAGGTTCGAGCCCTACTCGGGGAGTTTTTTTATCAAATGTATTGATACGCCAAGCGGCGATAACACGCGGCTCCATGGTCAAGCGGTTAAGACATCGCCCTTTCACGGCGGTAACACGGGTTCGATTCCCGTTGGAGTCATTTAATTAAATATGGCGCAGTAGCCAAGTGGTAAGGCAATGGTCTGCAACACCAGTATCCACCGGTTCAAATCCGGTCTGCGCCTCTAGAAAAACTCAGAATATCTTTGTTCTGAGTTTTTTGTATTTCTGTTCTTGTTTCTAACCATTATTGATTGATAAGGATGATTAGAATATGAATAGAATAGTGGTAAGAGATGAGCAGAATAAGATTCCAGAAAACAGAATTTGAAAACGCTGATATTTGTTGTAAAATAGCAATAGCAAATACAGCAAGAGGTTAAACACAATGGAAGTACATGACATAAGCTGTGGAATCAGGGAATTTATAAGGACGAATTTACAGGAGGCAGTGGCGAGAGTCAGTGAGAAGCCGCTGCTGATGATCATTGCGCCCTCCGGATACGGGAAGTCCACGTTTGTGCGTCAGTATTTTTCGCAGAAAAAGGAATTGAAAAATATCTGGTTTGCGTTTCAACGAGGGGAAACGGATGAGAACTGGATCTGGCAGAGAATCTGTAAGCGGACCAGTGAAAGCAATCCGAAACTGGCGGAGCATATGGCAAAGGTGGAAATGCCGAAGACACCGCAGGAACTGGCATACATTATCCGTCTGATCAGAAAATATATTACACAGCCCATGTATCTGATCCTGGACGATTATCACAATTGTGTGAGCAGCGATATGAACCGGCTGATTGAGGAGATCGTCTGTGCGGATACGATGATGCACATTATTCTGATTTCCCGGACATTTCCGGAGATTTCTTATGAGGAGATGTTTTTAAAGGGGCAGTGTGTCCTTCTGGACAGAGAGAAGCTGGCGCTGACAAAAGAGGAGACCGGGGAAATCCTTCGGTTGAATCAGATCAAGGCATCCGGGGAAGAACTGGACCGGCTGTATGAGTATACGACCGGCTGGATCAGCGCGGTATATCTGGCACTGTTCGAATATAAAAAGAATGGTGGTTTCGGATGCTTTTACGGGGTCAACCATCTGCTGAAAACTGCCATTTTTGACAAGTTGACACCGCAGATGCGTGAATTTTACACCAAGCTGTCACTGTTTGACTGGTTCTATATGGATGGAGCAGCCTATATTACCGAGATGGATGTCACGGAGCGAGAGGTATTCGAAAATAAGGAGCAGTTTGGTTTCTTATATTATGATGAGCAAAATGAATCCTTTGCCATGCATGCGCTTTTGCGTAATGTGGCGGAAGAGGAATTGAAAAAATCGGATATTGACGTGAAACGGCTTTATGACCGCGCCGGGCAGTGGCGGGAGAAAAAACAGGATTATGTTCTGGCGGTGCGATATTACGGAATGGCAGAAAACCGGGAACGGATCGCCCAGCTGTATGCGGGTGAGCATGGAAAAAAGATGCTGGAGCAGGCTCCGAAAGTATATGAGGAGCTGAAAGGATCCATACAGGAGCTGATCTGGGAGAAATATATTTCTGTTCTGTTGAAGGATCTGTATTATCATGCCTTGCGGGAGACAGCCGAAGAGTTCCGGCCAAAATACCGGGAGGCAGAGCAGAGAATTGCACAGAGTGAAAAATGGAATGAGGATCCGAGAGTAGCCGGTGAGATGCAGGTCATTCTGTCAGGGATGCAATTCAATGATCTGGAGAAAATGACAGATGCATTGAGGAAGGCGTGCCGTTTGCTGCAGGGACAGACATCCGACCTGTTGGAAGGATCACTGCTGACTTACGGAACGACATGTATGACGGTACTTTACTGTAGAAAAAGCGGATCACTGCGGGAAATCATACAGCAGGAAAAGGAATATGCGGCCTTTTATATGCAGCTTACCAGAGGAGTACAGACGGGGTGGGATACCTTTTTTGATGCAGAGTATGCCATGCTGACAGGGGATCTTGTGACGGCCGGAGAACTGGCCGGACGGGTCTGCCAGCAGGCATTGTTCCGTGGACAGGACTGTATTGCCATCAGCAGTTATTATATGATGCTACGGAGTCTGATCTATCAGGGAGAGCGGGAGCGGTTCTTCCGGACAATACAGGAGATGGATGAAAAACTGGATGCCCGGGCCACTCCACTGCTGCGTGCGGATATGGATCTGGCAGAGGGGTATATGTATGCCTGTATCGGCGAGATCGGGAAGATCCCGGACTGGCTGCGGAATTTTAAAATGGAAAATTGCAGCCGGTATATCCGGAGCAGTCGGGCAGGCTGTATGACCTACGGAAAAGTACTGATCGCGGAAAAAAACTGGGAAATGCTGGAGTTCATTGGAGACCAGATGCTGGAACCTTATGAGAAAATGCAAAATATCCAGTCACAGGTGGCAGGATTGCTCTACAAGGCAATCGCATGGAACAGGCAGGGGCGAAGAGAGGACGCTGCGGAACTGTTCCGGCAGGCGGTAGCACTTGCTGAGCCGGATGATTTCCGAATCCCCTTCATTGAAAATGAAAAGGAACTGGAACCGATCCTGAAAGAATGCAAAGAGATTTCCTTCCTTAATAATATGCGGGAGCAGATGGCGCAATACCGTAAGGGCGTAAATTGCTTCCGGGAGAAGCCGGAGGAACAGCAGCCGCTTCTGACCGGGCGGGAGCAGGAACTGATGGAATATGTGCAAAACGGATACCGTAATGCCCAGATCGCAGAGGCAATGCATATCGCACAGGTAACTGTGGAGAAGAATCTGACCAGCATTTACCGGAAACTGGAAGTAAAAAACCGGACAGCGGCACTCCGGAAGTGGACAGAACTCCAAAAAAATTAAAAAAGTATGGTTTTCCATAATAGATAAATGTTTCCATATCTGTGTATAATGGCACTTTGGAAAAAAGAGGTACAGCACAGATAAGGAGACAGAGAATGAGTAAGATTGACGAACAGATGCGCAATTTGCCAATCAAAAGAAAGCTGAGAAGATCTCTCGGCGTTGTAACGCTGGCAGCTATGATCATCGGTGTGATCCTGCTGGGGGGAATGATATATATATCAACCAATATCAAAGGTATTTTCCAGGGACCCATGACAAATATCAGTGATGTCGGCGATGTGAAATATGCACTGACAGATTTACAGAGAGCGATCAACCGCGTACTTGCGGAAGGCAGCAGCAACATGGAAGCCAATTACGGCGACTTTGAAGCAACGGTAGAGAACGATGTGGAAATGGTCAAGACCGCAGTAGCATCCATGGATTCCCGTTTTACCACAGAGGCGGGTATTGCCAAGCTGCAGGAACTGAAAGACCGAATCGACGACGGTGAGGAAGTACGTCCGGAGCTTATGGACCTGCTGAAGGCCGGAAAAGTGAAGGAAGCGTATGATTACAATTATAATACGTATCTTCCCATTGTAGATGATATCAAGGCACTGACCGAGGAACTGGAGACACTGGTATACAGCAATGGTCAGCAGTATTATATGAGTTCCATCAAAATAAGTGGTGGTCTGACCGTAGCCGGAATCGTGCTGATCGTAATTTTAGTGGCAACTTCCACTTATCTGACACAGGTAGTGACAAAGAATCTGTCCGAGCCTATCGAGCAGATGGAAGAAGCGGCCAACCGCATGTACCATGGCGATATGTCTGCATGGCAGGTGATCACCTACCACTCAGAGGATGAACTGGGCAGTGTGGCACACGCACTTCGCGGAACCATGAAGAATCTGCATGATTATGTGGATGAGATTTCCGCAACTCTGCGTGAGATCGCCAAGGGAGATCTGACCAAGGATTCCGATGAGATCACGGATTTCCTCGGAGACTTTGTAAGCATCAAGGAATCTTTTGTATATATTCTGAAGAACTTTAACAAGACCCTGACCAATATTCAGCAGACCTCCACGCAGGTAGAGGCCGGTGCGGCGGATATTTCCCGTGCGGCAGCAGATCTTTCTACCGGTGCAACGGAGCAGGCAAGTGCGGTAGAGGAGCTTACAGCTACCGTAGAGACCATTTCTTCTCTGGCGGAGAAGAGTGCCGATCAGACCCAGAAAGCTTACGATGATATCCTCAAGGCAGCTGCAACTGCAGAGGGTGAGAGACAGAAGATGGACAGCCTGACAGAGGAGATGAAGAGTATCATCGATATTTCCAAGAAGATCGAGAACATCATCTCCACCATCGAGGACATTGCTTCCCAGACCAGTCTGCTGGCGCTCAATGCTTCTATTGAGGCAGCCAGAGCCGGAGAGGCAGGAAGAGGATTTGCAGTAGTGGCCGAGCAGATCGGCAAGCTGGCAACCGACAGCTCCGCATCCGCAGTCAATACCAGAGAATTGATCGTGAAGACCATGGAAGAGATCGACAAGGGTAACAACATTACCGCATCCGTGGCGGAGGCTTTCGGCAATACGATCAATGAAATGCAGAGATTTGCAGAAGTAGCCAAGGCAACCAACGAGGCTGCCAGAGATCAGGCAGAGGCACTGGCACAGATCGAGGCCGGTATCGAACAGATCTCCGGTGTTACCCAGACAACGGCAGCATCCACGCAGGAGAGTTCTGCAGTCAGCGAACAGCTGGCAGACAGAGCCCGGGAGCTGGATGGATTGGTAAAGAAATTCCATTTATATTAATCATTGTTTGTATTTTAGATAAAAGTCCTGATGTGTTGTTGATGCATCGGGACTTTTATTAGTGGAAAAGATAACAAACGGAAACAAAAATTTGTCGACAAATATCAGGCGGTGTGGTATATTGGTACTAATAAGTCAATATTTTGTCAATATTGTTTGACAAAATGAAGTACAGCACCACAAAGCGCTGTCCTAAAATATGAATAAACTGAGTGAAATAAGTAAGCTATCAGAGTTGCGATGCTTAGAATAATCAAAAATAGGGAATGGTTCAATGTGATGTTGGACAATTCCCTATTTTTTTATGTTCATGATCCGAGTATCAGAGAGGGGGAGGTACCATAATGAGCGATTTGAAAAAAGAGGGGTTGTTCCTGGATGTGCTTTGTCGGGAATATACTTCTGTGTTCTGTATGGATTTTTGCGATAATACCGTGGAACTTCTGAAACTGGATCCGGCTGCGAATGCGTATGCTTTGTTCGGCAGCGAACCGAGCAGGAAACTGGATTATTTATCTTTGATCAACAGTTACCGGGAAAGATATGTGGCGGAAGAGTGCAGAGAGGAATTCATGAAGATCATGGATCCGAAGTACTTATACGAAAAAATGTCGGAATCGGATCGTTTCACCTATCGGTATAAAAGTAAGCCGAACAAGGCTTCGCAATGCAATTTCGAAGCCGAGCTGCGGCGTATTGACAACAGGTTCCCCAACCTGGCAATTCTTGCTTTTAAAAATATTGATGATCTTGTAAAGCAGGAGAATGATCGCCTTCTTAAAGCGTTGGAACAGAAAAGACTGGAGGAACAGGTCACACAGCTGAGCGCCAGCTATAAGCAGGCAGCGGATCGGGAGGCCATCCTTACGACACTGTGTAATGATTATGAGGTAGTGTATTATTGTGATCTGGAATCGGATTATCTGCAGGTGGTCAAAGATTCCAATCCGAAGATAGCGGTGGGAAGTGAATATAAATTTTCTACGGTTGTGTCTGTTTTCAAAAAGGCCAAAGATCTCATGGAATCAGCGACAGAATATGTGCAGAAGCTGGACAGAGAATATTTACTGGAGTATTTGAAGGATCATTCGGAACTGTCTTTACAATTCTGCATTAAAAAGGGCGCTGACGGGCAGAAGACCTACATGGAGACCAGAATCATCCGTGTGAAGACAGATTCCGGATTCAAAGTGATATTGGGTTCCCGACACATAGATGATATTGTAAGAGAACGTGAAGAACGTAACCGACGATTAAATGAAGCGGTTCGGGAAGCACAGCTGGCGAATACAGCAAAAACAGAGTTTTTACAGCGGATGAGTCATGATATCCGCACCCCGTTAAACGGAATCTGTGGCATGATCGATATTGCAGATCATTATAGTGATGATCTGGAGAAACAGAAGGAATGCCGGAAGAAAGTAAAGGAATCTGCCAATCTTTTACTGGAAATGATAAATGAAGTTCTCGATATGAATAAGCTGGAATCGGGAAGCGTAATCCTGGAGCAGATACCGTTCAATCTCTATGACACAGCGGAGGAGGTATTTGCTGTCATAGAGAAACAGGCGGAAGAACGGGGAATTCGTGTTACCTGTGGTGGTAAAGATGTTACACACTGGAATGTTATTGGCAGCCCTGTTCATGTAAAACGGATTATAATGAATATCATGAGTAATGCCGTGAAATACAATAAGGATTACGGAAGCATTGATCTGACCTGTAAGGAGATTCCCACAGATAAAGATAACACGGTGCTGATTCAGTTTATCTGCCGGGATACGGGCATTGGGATGAACGAAGAATTTCAACAGCATATTTTTGAACCTTTTTCTCTGGATCAACTGGAAGAAAACGTGGGATACAGCCGGACAGGCCTTGGAATGTCCATTACCAAAAAACTGGTGGATACGATGAACGGGACCATAGAAGTTCACAGTGTCAAAGGAGAAGGAACGACATTTACCGTTATGCTGCCATTTCAGATTGCCGATTCCGGAATAGTGATTCGAAAACATCGGGGGGAAAAAGACGTCGATATTGCCGGCATGAATATTCTGTTGGTGGAAGACAATGAACTGAATATGGAAATTTCGGAATTCATGCTGCAGAACAGGCATGCAAATGTGACGAAAGCCTGGAACGGTAAAGAGGCGGTCAATATTTTTGAGAACAGTAAGCCAGGGGCATTCGATGTGATACTCATGGATATTATGATGCCGGTAATGGATGGGTATCAGGCGGCAGAGTGTATCCGGTCACTTGACAGAGAAGATGCGGATACGATACCGATTATTGCAATGACTGCGAATGCTTTTACGGAAGATAAGGTAAAAGCACGTAAAGCCGGAATGAATAACCATATATCCAAGCCGGTGTCAGGAGAAAAATTACTTCAGATATTGTCAGGGTTCGTAAAGCATGAGGCGGAAAAGAAAAATGTATAAGAAAAAATCGACGTTAGGAATATTGTTGGTACTGGTCGGCAGTCTTCTGTGCGGATGTGGGACACAGACGACACAGACAGCCGAAGAGAAACAGAAATCGGATCTGCCGGTAGTGGTGGTAGGATGTGACAACTATTCTCCTTTCAGCTACGCGGATGTAGACGGTGATATGACAGGAATTGATGTGGAACTGGCCAGAGAAGCCTTCTCACGTATGGGGTATGCACCGGAGTTCGTATTTATCAACTGGGAAGACAAAAAAGAATTGCTGGCGAATGGCACCATCGACTGTATCTGGAGCAGTTTTACCATGACAGACCGGGAAGAGGAATATAACTGGGCTGGCCCATATATGCACAGCAAACAGGTCGTGGCTGTAAATGAAGACAGTGATATTCAGACACTGCAGGATCTGGAGGGAAAGACGATTGCCGTGCAGAACACCACCAAGCCTGAGGATATTATCCGGAGCCATGATGGCACACTGCCGGAACTTCGGAAAGTGATCTCCGTGCAGAAGAGAGATCTGATCTTCATTCTGTTGGGCAAGGGATATGTGGATGCCCTGGCGGCCCACGATACTTCCGTAGACCAGTTTATGGCAGATACAAATATGAAATTCCGGATTTTAGAGGAACCGTTACAATCAGTAGATCTGGGAGTTGCCTTTGACAGAGAAGATACCAGAGGTATCAATGTACAGCTGACGGAAGTGCTTCGGGAGATGCAGCGGGACGGAACCACGGAACAGATCATCGGAAAATATTTACTAAATGCCGAGCGCTATCTGGAGGATGAAGAATGAAGAAAATAAAACGTTTTGCACCCTGGAAAGCAATGGTTCCGCTGGAAACGGCAGTCGGACTGCTGATATTGGTCGTAACATTTATTGTGGCTGTCAATTCTGATATGAACAAGGCTGAGCAGAAGCTGCTCACTACAGTAGAGTATATGAAGCAGCAGTGTAACGAAAGTGAAATCCGTGATCTGGCTTCTGAGGGCAAAAGTCTGCTACGTGTCACAGAAAGTATCGAGCAGATTCGCTGGCGTCTGCAATATGGAACGGAAGTGACCGCAGACGAAAAAATCGATGACAGTATTCTGGAAAACTATGCAAAGGATAGTTACCTGGATGGCCTGATTCTGCTGGACAAAGCGGGGCAGGTAGAGGCAGCATATGATGCCTCGGGACTTGGCACCGAAAAAGTACTGAATATGGTGGATCGGGATACGTTGATGGATCCCCTTTCTTTTCAGGAAAAAAGCTATGCTGTCAGAGTGACGCAGGAAGATGAGTCCCAGATAGATATCGCATCCATCAGCCGGATCGACGATAACGGTGTGCTGGTGGGATATTATTATACTTCTACAGAATATGCCAGACTGATCAACAACTCCATTCGTGCCATCGTGTCCGGATTCGTACCGGAGAACGCGGGGATTATTGCCATCAGCAGGGGAAATGAGATCGTGGTCTGCAATGACAAAACACTGGAAGGCACCAAAGTGGAAGATACGTTGATCCTGCATCGGATCATGGAAAGAGGTACCGGCAAGGAACTGATCCATGCCAAGAGTGAAACCGTTGCATGGAGTCATAATTTCGGCCTGATGGAGAAAAGCAGAGACTACTATATTTATGCCTATCTGAATGAGCGGAAGGTATTTACCTCCACGTTTTCCAATGTTCTGAGTGCGCTATTGATATATCTGCTGATATTGGCCGTTGTCAATATGCTGTTGTGGAGAGTAGAGAAAAATTACCAGAAGGATCAGCTGGAAGTACAGCAAAGGTATACAGAAACACTGAAAGCACAGAACCGGCAGCTGGAGGAGGCTCTGGATCAGGCAGAGAAGGCTAATGCCGCCAAGAGCAGTTTTCTGTCCCGGATGAGTCATGACATCCGGACGCCCATCAACGGAATTGTAGGTTTACTTAAAATTGATGAGGACCATTTTGACGATAAGGAGCTGGTAAGAGAGAATCATACAAAAATGCAGATCTCTGCGAATCATTTGCTGTCGCTTATCAATGATGTCCTGCAGATGAGTAAGCTGGAAGACGGAAGTGTGGTCCTGACCCATGAAGTGATCAACCTTTACGAGTTAACAAAGGATATCGTAACGATCATCAAAGGACGGGCAACGGAAGCCGGAGTGGAATGGGATTATGAGAAAGGAAAATCAGCCATCCCTTATCCCTATATCTATGGAAGTCCGGTACATTTACGGCAGATATTCCTGAATGTCTACGGCAACTGTATCAAATATAACCGTTACGGTGGGAAGATCACGACCATCGTGGATACCCTGGAAGAGCATGACAATATTTGTACCTATCGTTGGACAATCCGGGATACCGGCGTGGGAATGAGCAAAGAGTTTCTGAGTCATATTTTTGAACCCTTTGCACAGGAGAAAAATGATGCCCGCAGTGTATATCAGGGAACCGGCCTCGGTATGGCAATTGTTAAAAGCCTGGTCGATCAGATGGGCGGATCCATAACAGTTACCAGTGAAGAGGGCGTAGGGTCTACTTTTGTCATTGCCATACCTTTTGAAATCGCTTCCGCACCGGAACCGGTACAGGAGACAACGGCAAAGGCAGAGGACAACATAGCCGGATTACATCTGCTGTTAGTGGAGGACAATGATTTAAATGCAGAGATCGCGGAGATGCTTCTGAGCGATCAGGGGGCAGAAGTTACGCTGGCGCGGGACGGTAAACAGGCCGTAGATGCATTTGCGGAAAATCCGCAGGGAACCTTCGATGCAATTCTTATGGATATCATGATGCCGGTGATGGATGGACTGACTGCAACGAGGACGATTCGTGCAATGGATGATCGACCGGATGCCCGGACGATCCCGATCATCGCCATGACGGCAAATGCCTTCAAAGAAGATGAAGATAAATGCTTTGCGGCGGGAATGAGTGCGTATCTGGCCAAACCCATCGACATTGAAAAATTGAAATGCACGATATGTGAGCAGGTTGGGAAAAGGAACAAAGGAGAAGAAAATGAAAATTAAAAAATTAGTGAGCGGGGTGTTGGCGTTCGTCTGTATGGCATCCTTATTAGCCGGATGCGGCAGCGGGACCGATACGGATACGGAAGGAACGGCAGCAGTAACAGACAACGGACATCCGGTTATCACAATGAACGCTCCTTATCGGAATATGTCACGATTTTATCAGCTGGTGCATGAAAAATATCCGGAGATTAACCTGGAGATCCTTCCCTACAACGGACAGAATTATACGGCATATGTACTGGATATGCGTGCCGCCGGGCAGATGACGGACATCTATTTTACAACCTATTACACCCCGGGACGTCAGGATGATGCGAAGGACTTCCTGGATCTGTCCGGGTATGATTTCACAGGCAACTATTCCCAGCCGAGGCTGCGGGAAGTGACCAATGACGATGCTGTGTACATGCTCCCCATGGGGTATAATGCGCTGGGCATCACTTATAATAAGACTTTACTGGAAGAAAACGGATGGACGCTGCCCACAAATCTGGCGGAACTGGAAGAATTAAAGACGAAGGTAGAGGATGCGGGATATGTATTCTGCCGGGATCAGTTGCAGTATCCCGGATACGGATTCCAATATCTGTGTAACATTCTGGATACCGGATACTTAAGCACCATTGACGGCATCAAGTGGCAGAATGCGTTCGTGGCCGGAGAGACTACCCTGGAAGATACCCCGGAAATGGTAGAAGCTCTGCAAATGCTGGAGCGGTGGCGCGACATCGGGATGTTGAACGGAGACGGAACACCTGATGATGATACTGCCACGAAGAAGCAGATGGTGGAAGGAAATACTTTATTCCTGGTGGGGAACAGTAATGATCTGGGTGCGGAAGAAAAGACTGCGGATGAATATCGTCTGATGCCTTATTTATCGGAGGACGGCGATCAAAATGTATATATTCTGAATGTCAGTCGTTATGTGGGACTGAACAGAAATCTGCTGGAAGAGGGGAACGAACAGAAGCTGGAAGATGCGCTTCATGTGATGGAGATCCTCAGTACCGTGGAGGGAATGGAATCGCTGGATCCCACACAGAATAACTCCCGTCTGTTGCCGCTCAAGGATGCAACAGTGAGCGAAGAAAGTTATTATGCGGATATTTTGGATCAGTTAAACAGCGGACATACGGCAAGCTTCATCTATGCGGGCTGGGAGAACGCGGTTGTGCCCATCGGCGAGAAAATGATAGATTATGTCATGGGTAATGCTTCTTTGGAGGATATCAAAAAGTGCATCGATGAAAGTCAGCCACTGATCACAGAGAATAAGACCGAGACCTATACCACGGTGACTGAGACCATTGGCATGGAGGATTGCGCGAGACTGGTAGGTATCTGCTTTGCACAGGCTACCGGAGCGGATGCCGCATTGATTTCGACTAACCCCTGGACTTATGATCCGGATGCACATGAAATGAATAAAAAGGGTGTCAGCGGATGCCTGTTCCCCATGGCGGTATCGGATCAGGAGATTACCTCCATTCTTCCGACCGGATGGAGAGGGAATATTGAGACGATTACATTGTCCGGTGCCAGAATTAAGGAACTGGCGCAGGAAGGGTATGATTATAGCGGTACAGGACTTATTTTCCCTTATGTACTGGTAACCAGAGGAGAGAAAGAACTGGATGATAACACGATATATACGATCCCTGTCTGCGGAGTAACGGATGCAGTGGCGGAGGAAGGTAATCTTCAGGACAGCGGTATTCTGGGGTTGGAAGCAGCACAGAAATATTTCAGTCAGTTTGAGACGCTGAGTGCACAGGACATTGCTTGGGAGTAACGATCAGATGAAAAAGCCAACCGGACATAAAGTACGGAACAGAATATTTAGTAAGAGAGAACTTCGGCAGACAGCGATTGCATTGTCAGCGGTACTTGCCTTTGTGACAGTCGGGGTTGTTGTGTTTCTGCGGTTTTACAGCAGTTATATAGATGAAATATTATACAAAGAGCGGTTGAGCCAGATGCGAGAGGTGACGACACAGCTTTTTTCCGGACTGGAAGACGTTATCAAAAGTCAATGGCGTGATGTGAACGAACAGATTCGTTCACTGCAGGAGGAAAATCCGGGCACACTGGAGGAACTGTTTGTCCATATGGAGAAGGAGTCGTATCTTGCGGATATGGATTCCTATCGGTGTAATATTGTGGCAATCGATGACGACGGAATGTATTATACACAACAGGGACAGCAGGGACTGCTATCGGAACGGGAGTATTTATCCTCGGAACCGGACAGGATCAGTTTTGTATCGAATTCACTGATCTACACGGAAGCGCGAATGGTGTTTCTGAAGCGCCTGGAGGAACCCCTGGTTGTGACAGACGGTTCGAAAGAGATCAGACTGTTGTATTACGGAATCTCTCAGGACATGGAGGAACTGAATCCCTACTTTGAATGTTCTGCCTATAGCGGCACCAGCAGTGTGTACGTTGTGGATGATAAAGGACTGAAGCTGTTCAACAGCAGCAGTAATGATTTGCTCAAAGGCTACAATGTATTCCATGTATTGGATTCCATGGAATATCTTCATGGGAGCTCTTTTACATCTACCAGAGAGCAGTTGGAAAGAGAACATATTGCGTATTCCAATGCCATAGTGGATGACACAGAAATCTATTATGCGCTTTATAAAATGAACAATGCGGCATGGACACTGATATTCCTGGTACCTTCCGCATATGTGGCTACCAACACGGTGTCGCTGGTGAATACTACGATCCGGCTGGTCATGATATTTGCGGTTGTATTGATCGCTGTCAGTACGGTCTGTATTTTTATATTGACGAGAATGCAGCAGAAGCAGGCGCTGGATATCGAGCGCAGAAATAATGAGGCTTTGGAGAGGCTGAATGTCAGGCTGGAAGCAGCCAACAAGGCTAAGAGTAATTTTCTGGCTAATATGTCTCATGATATCCGGACACCGATGAATGCGATCGTGGGTATCACGAACCTGATGGCTTATGAAAAAAACAATCCGGAAAAATTAGAAATTTATATTGATAAGGTGAAGATGTCCAGCCAGCATCTGCTGAGTCTGATCAATGACGTGCTGGATATGAGTAAGATCGAGGCCGGAGAGATCACATTGAACGTGGAACAGGTCAGCCTTGCGGAGCAGGTACGTCAGGTGGAGAGCATTATCCGGTCACAGACCACGGAACATGGTCAGGAGTTCATGATTCGCGTTCATGAGATCACACACGAATATCTCATTGGAGATAGCGTACGGATGCGGCAGATCTTTATCAATCTGTTATCCAATGCGGTAAAATATACTCCAAATGGTGGAAAAATCACACTGGATCTGGCAGAACTGCCTTGCGAGACACCGGATCATGCCAAATTCAGTATTACGGTTGCCGACAATGGATATGGTATGTCGCCGGAGTTCGTCACACATATTTTTGAACCTTTCACCCGTGCGGTCAATTCTACCACCAATAAGATACAGGGCACCGGACTGGGCATGGCAATTACGAAAAATATTGTAGATCTGATGAACGGCACCATTCAGGTAGAGAGCACTCCCGGTAAGGGAACTACTTTTGAGGTACGCATTGAACTGCCGATAGATGACAGTGTGGATATAGACATGGATATCAGAAGTGTCTTGCTGATCACGGAGAGTGATGCGCTGATACGGAATACGAGAGCGGCTCTGCAGGAAGCAAAGATCGTGCTTCGTACGGCGGCAACGACAGCAGAGGCAGGTAGAATGTTACAGGGAGCCGAAGCGGATATTATATTGCTGTCAGGACATTTGCAGGATAAAACGCTGAAGGATACGGTACGGGAGTTACGGAAATGGTCGAAGCATGCGGTGATGATCTTCTGCTGTGACTATGCACAACAGGAGGATGTGCAGAGCATCCTCCTGGAAAACGGTATAGACGGATTGATCTCCCGGCCGTTCTTCCTGTCAAATCTGATACATGCTGTGGATGGAACCCGTGGCAAAGGGATGGCAGTGCCCCGGGAAATGGATTCGATCCTGAAGGGCATGAGATTCCTGTGCGCGGAGGATAATGAATTAAATGCAGAGATTCTGGAAGCTATATTGGATATGAGTGGTGCTTCCTGTGATATTTACCCGGATGGCCGGGAGATCGTGAAAGCATTTGAACATGTGAAAGACGGTGATTATGCAGCTATTTTAATGGATGTGCAGATGCCGAATATGAACGGATTGGAAGCAGCCAAAGCAATCCGACACGGTGACAATCCGCTGGGTAAGACGATTCCCATTATTGCCATGACGGCAAATGCATTCAGTTCGGATGTACAGGACTGTCTGGATGCCGGGATGGATGCTCATGTGGCAAAACCGCTGGATATGGCCATGTTGGAACGAACATTGCGTGAAATTTTTCGGGGGGGGGGTACGAAACGTCTGAATTTTCATGATATAAGCCCAAAATAACAGAAAATAATAAAACGTCAGACAATAAAAATTTAATAAGTAGTTTATTGACATTTGCCCTCTAAATGATAAAATGGGTGGCTGAAAAGAAAAAACTATGGTTTTGTTAAAACGGAAATAACAGTCATGAAAAATACAAAGGAAAAGAGGGAAAATGGGGGATTCTCTTTAGTAGAGCTGATTATTGTCATTGCGATCATGGCGGTGCTGGTGGGAATACTGGCGCCGCAGTATCTGTCCTATATGCATAAGGCGAAGGTCGCGGCGGACTGGGCAAATCTGAAGAATTATTATACGGAGATCGTTGCGGATTATATTTCCACGGGGGAATATAACCCTGACGTACCGATCGTTGACTGGAGTATGCCGGGCGATTCGCAGTGGAAGCAGAGAGAAATACATTTTTTAAATGGCAATACCGCAACAATGAAAGCGGGATATTTTGCAGTGACGAAGGAAAGTTCACAAAATGGATATCAAATATCGTATTACTGTGATGAAACCCTGGAGAACTGGGACAAGCATAAAAAGACCTGCGTTTTAATATTGCAATAAAAGATATGTGGATAAAAAGGCTCCGGACAGGAGCTTTTTTATTGTAAAAATTCGACAAACGGATAATTTTATGTTAAATTAAAATATATATGCAATAGTCATGTATGGGGATAGAAGCGGTGGCCAAAACAGTAGATAAAGCAGACAAAAAATTTAAAATCATGCTGCTGTTATGCAATGTAATCCTGATTGCGGTAACAGTAACGGCAGCATTATTGTATTCCGGATACATACGTAAAACGCAGGAAGCATCCAAGACAGATGCTTTCATCCGAATGATCGAATCCATGAAGCAGGTGTCCCAGAACTATCTGGACAGTGAAAGAGGATATGTGCGGGACTGGGCGTCCTATATATCGGAGCAGGAGATGACAATGGAGGAAGCTCTTGCATTCCTGCGAAGTGTCAATACGAATGGGGACCGGTTTGTACATATTGTGGATATGGAATCCTTTGAGGCCTGGTCATCCTATTATCCGCAGGGTGAAGAAGAGATTGACACCTATAAAAAATACAAAGAACAGAATGTGGAAGCGGAGATACCGTTTGCGAATATCATGCAGAGCATGTTCGACGGGAAGGGTGAAAATATAGAGGTCCTGGGAAAATACCGTTTGCAGGAGACTCAGGCAACCGGTGTCAGTGTCGGAACCCGGGTTACGTTGCATACAGATCAGGGGAAGAAAGATTATCTGATGCTGCGGATCATTCCCACAGATGTATTGAAAAAGTCCTGGGTATTTCCGGTGGAATATTCTACCGCGGAGGTTGGGATCATAACGAATGCGGGGGATTATGTGATCCAGTCCAACTCCATGAAATCCCAGAATTTTCCAGAGTATATCCGTGGATATAATTTTCAGGACGATTACAATGCGGTGGAAGCACTTAGACGGCAATTGAAGGATACGGACAACGGTATATTTTTATACAAGAATTTCCGTGATGTGGACTGCATCTGGTATTATTCTTCTTTTGCGGAAGGGTCTTCCCTGGATATTCTGGGAGTCATGAGTACGGAGGAACTGAAATCCTCCATTGATGCATGGTATATTGTAGCTATTGTGTGCGGTGCATTGATGGTTCTGGTGGCCATCGATGGAAGCTATCTGATCTCCATGAATCGGAGACTGCGGGAGATTGCGAGAATCTCCGAGCAGGCCAGCAAAGCCAAGACACAGTTCCTGTCGGCAATGTCACATGACATCCGGACCCCGTTAAATGCGGTCATGGGTATGATGAGCATCGCACAGAAAAAAGCGAATGATCCCGGTGCTGTGACAGAATGTATGGATAAGGGAATGCATGCGGGAAAACAGCTGATGACCCTGATCAACGATGTGCTGGATATCTCCAGAATCGAAAGTGGAAAATTTACGCTGAATCCCGAAAAAATATCCCTGGATGAAATCGTACACGATCTGACGGAAATGCTGACACCTTCCATGGAACAGAAGAATATTACACTGGAACTGGATTGTGATGGGCTTACGCATAAATATGTGAGTGCGGACAGAACGCGCCTGGATCAGATCTATGTAAATCTGCTGACAAATGCGGTGAAATATACGGAACCCGGCGGAAGGATCTGTCTGCGGCTGTACGAGGAAGAAATTCCGGGAAAACCTGCGGACACCGGACTGGTATTTTATGTAAAAGATAACGGTATCGGCATGACGGAAGAGTTTCAGAAGCAGATGTATAACACCTTTGCCCGGGAGACAAAGACACAGGTAAACAGCACCCAGGGATCCGGACTGGGCCTTTCCATTGTAAAACAGATGGTGGATCTCATGGGAGGAACAATCAGCTGCAAGAGTGTTTCAGGAGAGGGAACTTCCTTTACGGTAAAGCTGGAGCTGCCGATTGTAGAGGATACAGTGGAAAGCAACCGGATGCCGTCTGCAGCGCAGGATATTGCGGGGATGCATCTGCTGATTGCGGAGGACAATGAATTAAACTGGGAGATCGCACAGGAACTGCTTCTTGAGCGTGGTATCATCTGTGATCACGCAGAGAACGGAAAAGAGTGCGTGGAAATGTTGACAAAGGCACCGGTGGGGACCTATACTGCTATTTTGATGGATGTACATATGCCGGAGATGAATGGGTTTGAGGCGACACGGGCAATTCGTGCACTGCCGGAAGAGAATCTGCGAAATATTCCTGTTCTGGCAATGACGGCGGATGCTTTTGCAGAGGATGTTCAGGCCTGCATTGACAGCGGAATGAACGGACATATTGCTAAGCCCATTGAAATGAATAAACTGGTAGGTTATCTGGGCAAGATCAAAAGCGGACAATTGTATAATTGTAAGAAACGTAAGGATTAGGGGTAGGAAAAATGAAAAAAAATCTGAAATTAGGACTTATATGTCTGTCTCTGGTGACAGCTATGGGGATGACGGGATGCGGCAAAACGGAAAGCACGGAGTTTCAGCCGAAACTGGATACAGATTCAAAAGTGGTATTGAATACCACCGGATTTTTCGGCAATTTTGAGGCACTGGATCAGGTAACCAATGATTTTAATGAGTACTATCCTAATGTGGAATTTACCTATGAACAGGTCAGCACAGAGAATTTTGAAAGTTATCTGGAAGCCAATCCCGGTGTAGATATTTTCATGACATCCCAGGAAACCTTTGAAAAACTGGGAAACAAGCTGGTGGATCAGTGTGCGGATCTGGCAAAAGAAGGTGTCAGTCTGAATGATATCGATGAAGATATGCTGAAGATGAGCTATCGTGACGGAAAGCTGACCGCGATTCCCATGAGCCAGAATCTGTACGGCCTGATCGTGAATGTCTCCCTGTTGGAGAAGGAGGGGCTGAAGGTTCCCGATAATTATGAAGAATTTATGGATGTTCTTGCCGCGTTGAAGGAGAAAGGATATACTCCCATTCAGGGACCGGATTCTAAAGTATATGCAGAACTGACCGAAGGCATGGCTTTCGATATGATCCTGAAAGATAAAAAGCTGTATGACAGTCTGATGGCGGGAGAGGACAGTGCGGTAGATACTCTGTTGCCGGTAGTGGAAAAGCTGTCTGCGATCATAGACAACGGTTATACGGATTATGCAGTGAACCAGAGTTATCCCCAGGACAATTATGATCAGGCGATCTTGAGATTTTTTGACGGAGAAGTTCCTTTCTGGGTGTGTAACACGGAAAAGGTCAGCGGTATGAAGAAGAGAGAATCCAAATCGGAGTCTTTCCAGGCCAATCCTTTTGAATACACTTATATCTATGCACCGCTTGGAGATAAAGGGGTCTATGCCTACAGTGAACCCTGGTTCGGATTCTCAGTGAACAAGGATAGTGATGACTATGAGTACGCAATAGAATTTATGAGATTCCTGGCTACAAAGGACGAAATCAATAAAATTGCGGATGTGAAAGGCGTTCCGGCCATTGCAAAAGAGAAAACGGATGTCGCAATTTACCGGAATGTATTAAATCCCGGGAAAGCTGAGATGGAATGTGTCAACGATGGCACAATCACACAGCCTATGATTTCTGCCTGGTATACGTGCATGAACAAGTACGCGACAGGAGAGTATGCTTCTGCCAGAGAAGCAATGGAAGCATTTGTAAAGCTGTGCAGTGAATAACAGGTTAAAGAGAGCAAAAAGGCAATTCTTCGTGCGGAAGGATTGCCTTTTTAAATGTATATTTGTTTTGACATTTTGTACAGATTCTGTAAGAAAGACAGGGGAACTGTCCGATATACACAATAGAGTAACTAAGTAAACAAACGGATTTGGCATCTATTTTCAAGGAGGAAATAAGTATGACAGGGGTAGGAGCAACAGGCGGTATCGGTGCGTATGCCGCGCAGAGTGATTACAGCAAGAACACGAAGACCAAAGTGGCGAAGGAAACGGCGAGTGTGGCAGGTACGACCGGTACTTCCGAAGCAAAGCAGACGAAGGGAACCACCGGGAATTACGGTCGGACGATCGGCCAGCCGGAGCTGTCGGAGAAGGCAGCAAAGTATTATGACCAGCTGAAGAAAAAATACGGAAATTATGATTTTATTCTGGTCAGCAGGGATCAGAAGGAAAATGCAAAGGCCAATGCGGCGCAGTATGCCAACAGCTACAAGACGGTTGTCCTCATTGATGAAGACAAGATCGAACAGATGGCAACGGACGAAAAGTTCCGCAAGCAGTATGAGGGCATCTTAAGCGGTGCGGCCGCGCAGATACAGCAGTTAAAGGCCAGTATCCAGAAGTCCGGTGCTGATGTTAAGGGCTACGGAATGCAGGTGGATGACGGTGGAACTTTGTCATTTTTCGCTGTATTGAAGAAATCCGGTGCGGAACAGAAAGCCCGGATTGAGAAGAAGGCAGAGCAGAAGAAGGCAGAGAAAAAAGCTGCAGAGAAGAAAGCGGCAAAGAAAGAAAAAGAAGAGCGGTTAAAGGAGAAGCGGACAGAGAATGATGATTCGGAGGAAACTGTGACCATCACCGCGGGTTCTATTGATGAACTGCTTTCCAGGATAGATATCTACAATTTCAACACACGGAGCGACAGTGTACAGACCCGGAGTGAGAAACAGGTCGGTCAGAACTTCGATTTCAGAGGGTAAGGTGATGTTGTATGGTGTCTATGGGGAAGTATGGAGGAACGTTCGTGCGTTCGAACAGTCAGGGAACGACACAGATCACCTTCGGGAGCAGGAATGCACAGAATAATAGTGCGAACGGTATTTTCGGGCAGCAGAGTGGTAAAGGTAGCAATGGGAACAGCAATGGCATGGGAATGTTCTCGGCGAAAAGTTCCGTCAGCGACATTCGCAGAATGCTGTCCCGGGACAGCCGGAGCACGCAGACGCAGGCGGCGAACAGCCGGGGACAGGAGTCTATCGTTACCAGCACGCTGAGCTACAGTGAATCTCTGCGCAATCAGAGGCAGCAGACGAAAAACACGACACTGGCTTTGAAAAAACTGAAATATCAGTTCAAGAATATTTCGTCCAAAATCCTGCGGAGCAAGACCTCCCAGGCGGCAAAGCAGGCGGCCGGACAGGCCAGAAGAGAAATCATGCGTCTGAAACAGAAGAAGCAGAGCGGCGATTACGACAGTGGGGAAATTCAGGCAGCAATCACTCACGCAGAAGCCATGGAACGTGTAGCGAAGAAGAAAGCAAAGCACCTGGAAGAGGAGGAACTGGCAAAGGCAGCCGGAGGCAACTGGCAGGGAGAAAAAATCTGTTCAGATGAGGAACCCAGAGAGGTCAAAGACATGGAGGCAGAGACAGATACCGAAGAGGAAGAGAAGATGACCGAGGATGGTTATGAGGATGTGTCTTATGCGGATGGGTATGACTATCCGCAGCTGGATGAATTCCTTCTGCAGACCGGTGATCTGATGGCGGCAATGAGTGATTTTACCTCCGAGACGATGCAGGAACTGTCCGACAGTATGCGGGATATGATGGACGAGCTGGGAATGGATGAATTATCCGACACTGTGCTTTCCGTCAAGAAGGATATGGATCCCGCTGATCTCAAGATGATGAAGATCAAGCACCGGAACAAAGAAATGAAAGAGATCGTCAAGGCGGATTCGGAATATCTGAAAGCGGTATTTAACCGTCTGGAGAAAATGAAGGACAATCCGGTCTTTCCTTCCGGAAGCAGCGCAGGTATGCCCTCCGGAACATCTTTTTCCGCAGACGCCGCCGGAATCGGCCTGCCGGCTGTATCCGCACCTTCAATCGATATTTCGTTATAAAACCGCATGTTGAGGAATTAAACGTATCCCGATTTTCATACATAGAAAGACATGGAAATCGGGATATTTTTATAAAAAAGTGCCAACATTTTTGATTTACGTGAAAAACCAGGAAAAAACATTTTTGATTTTAGTGAAAATTGATTTAGTAGTGAGAAAAAGGAGAGAGCAAATGAAAACAGCAGTACTGTTATATGACACGAGTTGTATTTACGAAATTGTGATATTGAATTATTTTCTGAAGGTAACGGGAAAAGAAATGCTGTTTGTATCTCTGGACGGGAAAGAGATCACTGCAACGGAGGGATACCGGATTGAGCCGGAGGAGCGGCTGGATCAGGTGGAGCCGAAAGATGTGGAACTGCTGGTCATTCCGGGAGGAGACATCGAGAAAATAGATACTCCGGAGGTACGGGAGTACCTGAAATGCGTTCATGATTCAGGCGGAAGGATCGCCGCCATCTGTGCGGGCGTGGATGTCGTGGAGCATGCAGGACTGTTAGAGGGGATCGAATCGACGCTCTCCGGTGAAAAAGATGTGGTGACTTCCGACCGGATCACCACTTCGAGAGCAAATGGCTATGTAGATTTTGCAATCGAAGTGGCGAAGCAGATGGAATTATTTGAAGATGAAGCGGATCTACAGGAGACCATTGCCTTCTGGCGGGAATTCCGACGGATGGAATAATCTGAAGCTGATTATTTTCGACCGTACAGGATACCCATTCCGCTGATCATCCAGGGAGTGGTTGCGTATCCGGGAATGAAATCCAGCTTCTTTTCCAGATTACCGATGTAGTGCACTTCGGTGATGCCTTCTTTTTTCGGTTCTTCCACGAATTCCTCCATGTCACCGTAGAGGGTTTTCTGAGAGAACATGTCCTGGAAGGAGAAGACGCCGCCCTTTTTGACGACGCGGAGAGCTTCTTTGACTACATCCCGTTTATTTTTCGCAGAACGGACTTCATGGAAAACGAAGTTGCTGACAGCGGCATCGAAGGTCTCGTCGGGATAATCCAGATGTGCGGCATCTCCCTTCTGGAAAGTGATTCTGTCGGCAACGCCTTCGGCCTTCGCATTGGACTCACACTGTTCCTTTGCGTAGTTCCACTCTGCGCCCCAGTAATCCATGCCGGTGAGCTTAGCGTGGGGGAAAGCCTTGGCACAGCGGATCGTCAGGGCAGCAGCACCGCAGCCGATGTCGAGAAGGGTACCTTCACCGTCCCAGTCCAGATGGTCTACGAGATGCTGATGAACACTGGCCATCATGTTGCCCTTGCCGAAGGCAAACAGTTCGTGACAGACGTGCATGTAGATGCCGTAGACCAGACAGATCGCCGCAAGAATACCCAGAATCCATGTGGGAACGGCAAGATGCAGTGCCAGTCCGGTCACACCGGCTGCAATGGCAAATACAGCCGCTCCCACATAGCACAGTGTCAGCATTTTCTCAGGTACCCAGTTTCCGTAGTTTACATTTTTGTTCATAAGTAATCCTCCTTGTTTTCCGAAGGAAAATCCGAGCCCCTATGGCGAGGAGAGGATTTGTCCTCCTTGTTTTCCAAAATATAACAAAAGTTATATTTGTTATTTTTTATAAAAGAAAATGCCCACCGCTTTAACGGTGAGCATCGCTCTTACTCTTTAAAAATGCAATTAAACTTTGTGTTCCGGCATCGGCGTGGATGCCGATGGCTTTCGTCAGGAACAGGCGGTAATCCATATCGTAATCTCCCTTGATCAGTTCGAGGAATCCGTGGAACCGCATGGCGGCCAGAATCCTCAGTAATTCCATATCGGGTGTGAACCCCAGTTGTTTTTCATAATAGCCCTGAAAGGCGGTTACCATATTGGAGAAGACCTCGTCCCGGAAGGATTCATATTTGCTGCCGGAGCACTTTTCCAGCACCAGTTCACATTCCTGCCGGTGCGCACAGATATATTCCATGATCTGCCGCTCATTCGCTTCCGCAGTCTCCGGGTGCTCCTGCTCCCGCTTCGCAATCTCGTACATCATTTTCCGGTATTCTGCAACAATGGGATCCAGGATCGCACTGAGCAGTGCTTCTTTATTCTCAAAAGAAAAATAAAAAGCCCCGGTAGTTACTCCCGCCCTCCGGCAGATCTCCCGGAGATTCGCCTTCGCGTATCCCTTCTCCAGAAATTCCTCCCTGCCGCAGCGGATTAAGTTTTCCTCTGTGATTTTCTTACGATCCATCTCCATAACAATTTTTATATTAGCATAGACTAACTCGCGGGTCAAGAATTTTTGAAGAAGATGGAACCTTTTTCCCCACCTGCGACTCATATATAGTGAAGCCGGCGAGAAAAAGGAGGTGTTACCTTGGCAGTCATGACAAAAGAAGAGTTTGCGCAGCATGTGAAGAGCGATACGCTTCCCATGTACCGACTGGCCTATTCGATTCTGCAAAACAGTGCGGATGCGGAGGATGCGGTCAGTGAAGCCATCGTGCGTGCTTATGAAAAATTGGATACATTGAAAAAAGCGGACAGTTTTCGTAACTGGATCCTGCAGATCACGGCTAACGAGGCCAAAAAGATCTACAGGCAGAACAAGCGCACCAGTCCGGTGGCATGGGAGGAGAATTTGTCTCCGGAATTCTACGATGAGCATCATGAGTTGTGGGATGCGGTGATGCAGCTGGATGGCGGGTATCGGGATGTGATCGTCCTGTTTTATTATGAGAGATGTACGATCCCGGAGATCAGTAGGATTCTGGAATGCAGGCAGGGCACAGTGAAATCCCGTCTGCATCGGGCGAAGGAGCAACTGCGGGCAATGCTGTAGCGGCGGAAAGGAGCAGGAGATGCAAAGCGATCTTTTAGATAGAAAATTATATAAAATGGCGGAACAGGAACAGATGGTAATTCCGGAAGGACTGGATGCGCGGGTAGAGGATGCGCTTACGAATCTGGAGAAATCCGGTCGGGGCCGCAGACATCATTACAGCTTCCAGCGGGCAGCAATTCTGGCGGCAGCCTGTCTGGTGCTGGCTTCGGCTACGGTGACGGCGTCCGGACTGTATCAGGCAAGAATGGAAGGCATGAATCATGAAAAACTGGAGGAGTATTTTGCACAGTTACAGGGAGCAAATGTTTCTGCGGATTCCTACAGCAGACCGTTGACAGAGAGTGAGACTGCGAGACTTGATGAACTGCGGCAGGCCTATCTGGAGGAGGGATATTTCCCGAAAAAGGAACTTACCCTGATCGACAGTCCCGAAAAATACAGAAAGGGTGTGGCCTTCTATGCGGAAAGGAGTACCTTTTTCCTGCCGGAGACGGAACTGACGGATGAGGAAATGCTGGAACTGATTGATTTCCGGGAGAAGAGAGATTACAGCCTGACAAAGATCAGCGAAGAGATCGGGATGGGAACCTATGAGTACACGAAGCCGGAAAACAGCAGCCAGACGGCAAACCAGGCCGGAGAGGCAGCCGGGATCGCCCAGACATCTGACAACGGTACAAATACGGTAACTGTGCTGGGAGCCGATACCGCTACACAGG
>JBNMJR010000010.1:0-28050 GCA_050873925.1 Acetatifactor sp. | reverse complement strand
GCCCGGACAGAAGATTGCCTTTGTAGGCTCTACCGGTGCCGGCAAGACCACCATTACCAACCTGATCAACCGTTTCTATGATATTCAGGATGGTAAGATCCGCTACGACGGTATCAATATCAACAAGATCAAGAAAGCGGATCTGCGGAAATCCCTGGGTATCGTATTGCAGGATACCCATTTGTTCACTGCTACCGTTATGGACAATATCCGTTTCGGTAAGCTGGATGCCACAGATGAGGAAGTTATTGCGGCAGCAAAACTGGCCAATGCGGATACCTTTATCCGCCAGCTGCCGGATGGTTACAACACCGTCCTCACCGGTGACGGTGCGAACTTAAGCCAGGGACAGAGACAGCTGTTGTCCATTGCCAGAGCAGCGGTAGCGGATCCACCGGTACTGATCCTGGATGAAGCTACCAGCTCCATCGATACCCGTACCGAGAAGATCGTACAGGACGGTATGGATAAGCTGATGAAAGGCAGAACCACTTTCGTTATCGCCCACAGACTGTCTACGGTCAAGAACAGTGACTGCATCATGGTTCTGGAACAGGGCCGCATTATCGAGAGAGGCAACCACGATGAACTGATTGCCCAGAAGGGCAGATATTACCAGCTGTATACCGGTAATGCGATTGCAGAAGGATAATAGAATAGCTAAATAGACAAAAAGAAGGGCACAGCTTCCAAAGTGAGAGGCTGTGTCCTTCTTTTGTTTTGTTTATTGCGCCTGCCCTTCCGCAGTCTCTTTTTTACCGCGACACCGGGAAATAAGGATGCCATAGAAGAAAAGGACGAAAGCAACGATCACCGCGGAGACGATCAAAGCTAACTGTTGACCGTTGCCGACGGCTTTTCCACGCAGACAATACAACTGCCAGGCAATGTTGTAAAATGTGGCAATGGAAAAAGCACCATAGCATAACCACAAAGGCCGTGTGGGCTGACAGACCAGGGTGAACAGTACTAAGGCAAGAGCAGGGAACATATATCTTTCGTGCATTCTTACGGAGAACGTAAACATCGTCAGGATGATGAAAGAACTCAGCAGGAAATAGCAGTAGGTCTTGTTCCGGCAGCGGACGCCGATCAGGAAGGAAAGCAGTACGATCAGCAGAATTACCAGACTGCTCCATACCTTGCAGGGCAGGAACAGAAAGACCGTATTCTGATCTGCACCGTTCAGACCCGCCAGAACCCAGAAATTGTAGGCATTTATGGTGGTATACGGATAGGAACTCAAGGTATCCGTATACTGTGGAATGACTTTATCCAGCCCGAAAGGTGCGGCTGCCAGGAACATACCGGCAATTACCGCCAGACCGCCAAACAGGTTCTGGAAGAATTTTTTCCACGAAAAATCCTGCAGAAACACATGGTTCAGGATGCCAACCAGAAGAACCGGGGTAAACATGATCGTCTGCGGTTTTAAAAGAATACCGATGCCGTAGATCACATAAGCCGGAATGGTATAGCCATCCATCAGGAACAGGCACATGATGACAACAACAAGAGTGTAGACACCATCCACCTGCCCCCAACATGCGGAATCCAGAATGACCGTAGGCTGGAACAGATATGCCGACATCAGGAAAATGGACTGCAGTTCACTGAAGTTCATGCGCTTTCGTGATTCTCTGTAGATCAGATAACTGCACAGAACATCACAGCAGACGGCAGGAAGCTTCAAAAGGAACAGATCCATGACGGAATACTGAGCAATGTGGAAATGCGCCCGGATGCGTCCGATCACATACAGGATATAGACATATCCGGGGGGATAATCGGTCAGAAAACCTTTGGTATAAAAGCCGGAGAATCCATATTCCACAGCGCGGGTGCCCCAATCGGAAAAACTGATGATATCCCCGGTATAGCCAAAGACTTTGACAGAATATAGGATCCTCACCAAAAGCCCGATACACAGCACAATATATGCGGTGAAAGCGGGAACATGATATTTGGCGGAGCGCTGAAAGCCCAGATAACAGACCAGACATAACAGCAGTCCGAAAAGTGCATAAAAATGCATGAAGAGTACCTCCTGATTCATCGTTCGTAATTCTAAAGATTCTAGCCGGAGATCAACACCCAGGTATCCCGCCAGCGTAAGTATTTTACTACAAAATCCACGGCAACCGGCTGTCCGGAAAGTACCGGATAGAACAGCAGGAACAGGCCGAAGGCCAGCACGGCATAGACACAGCAGAGGATGACAAAGGTGCGGCCGGATACCCGCTTTTTCAACTGCATCAGGCTGTATATGATCATCAGTACCACAAATGGTGTGCTGGGAAAATAGTGGTAGATGAAGGTGATTCTGGTGACAAAGAACCAGGGCAGGTATTGAGCCAGGTAGCCTACCACCAGAAATGCTGCAGCATGATATTCTCTGCGGGACAGGGAAACTGTCGCAGAGGAGGAAACTTTATCTTTACCTGTCAGGGTACGCAGAAAAGCACTCTGGGTGATCAACAGGTATAATACATATAAAAATGCCGGAATGCCGATCCACCACACCAGAGGATTGCCGAAGGCACTGATTCCTTCTTTTACGGCATCTGTCACGTAACCGGAATAATACCAGATCGGACGGACCATAGTGGGCCACTGATACCAGGAAGAGGAATAAGGGTGCGTTGCTTCCAGACTGCTGTGGTAATGGAACATGGAAGTCTGGTTTGCCAGCATACGGTCGAAAAGCCCCGGATGGGAATTGTCCACAAAGGGCAGGTAGGACAACAGATAGATCACTGCCGGAATCAGTACAAAAAAGGTCAGGCAGAAATCGATCGTTTTGATCGTATAGTCCGGAAAATGTTTTACGATCTGCTGATGCTCCATGCCGCCTGTGCTTTTTCCGGGATGAGCTTTGGCATAAAGATATTCCCGATAACGACGCAGCAGATGTGCGAAAAACAACAGTGCAAGTCCACACCCCGCATAGATGCCGGTCCATTTGCTGGCAATTCCCAGTCCCATACAGACACCGCACAATCCCAGAGGAAGAAAGGTCTTGTACAGCGGTGTGTCATAAAAACTCATAGAACAATAGTAGTACATAAAATAATACATTGCAATCACAAAGAACGTGATATAGACATCGATGGTGGCAATCCTTGTCTGCGTAAAGTGCATAAAATCAAAGGCAAACAGGAAGCAGGCAAGGGCAGCCGCAGGAGTATTTTTCGTCATTCTTTTACCGAACAGGTAGATAAACGGCAGCATGGCAATGCCGAATAAAGTACCCATGATACGCCAGCCGAAAGGATTCATTCCGAAAATGGCAACACCCAGGGAGATGAAGATCTTGCCCAGAGGCGGATGGGTATTTTCGTAGGTCGGCAGACCGTGAAGGAACTCGTAAGCTGTGCGTCCGTGATAAATCTCATCAAAATACATGCTGTTGCGGAAGGAATAGCGTTCCGGATACAGATCGCTTTCGTCAAACAGTGTAGGGTAGGCATCTGCGTTCAACGGGCGTGTGATATTGCCGTCCGCATCCAGAAAGACCAGCTCGATCAGAGAGGCATCCGTGTCCGTCAATGTCAGTCGCAGATACCCGGTTGTGGCTGACACATCAGAAGTCCCGTTTTCTGCAATCTGTGTCAGCAGATCCTGCAGTGAGACATCCTGCCATGTGAAGACATTGTTGAAAATGATCTCACCGAGATAAGTCCAGGAATCCTCTGCATTATTTTTAACTTCCGCTGTAAAATGTCTCTGATGCCAGGGGGCCAGATAGCTTGCCATGGTCACGGGCAGTGCGTCCCCAGAAAATTCCAGCTCAATGGTCTGATTCTGCGACATGTTGTAAGTCGTTGTCGGAGCCTTGCGGTCTCCCAGATCATAGAGGGCAAAGCAACTGTACAGAACGCAGATTGCCAGTAGCAGACACCAATCCAATTTTGTGAAATGAATTTTCTCTTCGGAAGGAACAGGTTCCAGAGGAGAGAGAAAATGCTCCCGGAGTAGCTGCCCCGGACTTCCGGCGGATTTTGCGGAAGGATGATGCCCGGAAGATCTGCGCCCTGCAGAGGTTTGTACTTTCACATCGGAGGCAGGCGCGGTTTCTCCGTGAACATAGTATTTCCAGACAATCTTATAGAAATAATACAGGCAGCACAGCATACCGGCAGATACCAGCAGGATGATGGGAGCCTTGCGGTCATAATTTTGCGGATCGTAATGGTACAGAACATTGGCGGTGTTGTAAAAATGCAGTACTGCAAAGCCGGTATAGCATTTCCAAAGAGACGGGGAAGACTGATACAGGCAGCAGAAAAGCAGCAGTGCCAGAGCGGGATACATATAACGCTCATGCATCCGGACAGAGAACAGGAACATTGTCAGGATGATAAAGGCACTGAGACAGAAATACCTCGAAGGGTCTTTTCGGCAGCGCATCGCAATGAGAAAGGTAAAGAGCACGATCAGCAGGATCACGATAGTGCCCCAGGTCTTGCAGGGCAGGAAGAGGAAAATCGTGTTCTGGTCGATCCAGTTCATCCCCAGCAGTCCCCAGAAATTGTAGGCATTGATAGCCGCATATTCATAGGATCCCAATGTTGAAGTATACTGTGAGATCGCAGCTGACAGTCCAAACGGGGCACACAGAAGGAGCATTCCGCAGATGACAGCCAGACCACCGCATAAATTATAGAAGAATTTCTGCCGGGAAAAATCTTTTAAGAACACATGGTCCCAGATTCCCACCAGAAGTACCGGTGTGAAGATCAACATCTGTGGCTTCAACAGGACACCCATTCCGTAGACTGCATAGGCGGGAAGCATGTTTCCCTCCATGAGGAACAGGCACATGAGGACGACCATCAGTGTGTATACAGAATCTACCTGCCCCCAACAGGAAGAATTCAGAAGGATCGCCGGCTGGAACAGATAGGCGGAGGCAACAAAAATTCCCTGCAACTCGGAAAAATGCAGTCGCTTTACAGCTTCCCTGTAGAGCAGAAAACCACAGGCCATGTCACACAAAACAGCCGGTAATTTCAGAAGTAAAATATGTAGGTCGGAATAATAAGGAATCTGAAACAGGGAACGTAATGCTCCGATCAGATACAATACGTACATGAAACCGGGCGGATAGTCCGTAAACGTCTCGGCGGAGTAGAACTGTCCGGGACCTAAAGTGAAGATCCGGTCAGCCCAGGCCGCAAAACAGGCGATATCATTACTGAAGCCGTGGGTAGTGTATGAAAGGAGCAGGCGCAGAAGCAGGGCACCTCCGAATACGAGCAACAGAAGAGAGCGGCGGTTGCCGGTAGTGTGGAAACGAGAACTGTTCTGAAATCCGGTATAGCAGATACCACACAAAAGCAGTGAAAGCAGTGCAAAAAGATGCATCATAAGATTTTATTCCCCCAATAGTTTCTTATTTAAAATCATACCTTAAAAATATCAAAAAATAACTCTTTCGTAAAGACGAATGCGGAAAAATAAGGTATAATCATTAACAAATTATACCGATTTTTGCAGGAAGGGGAAACTGACATGAAAAATAAAAAAGCGGAAAATGCGATTACGGCGGTACTGGCGGCAGCGGTACTGGTGACCGGAGGCATGAGCCTGCATTCTTATCTGTCGGAGCAGAGGGCAAAAAGTGAATACGATGCTATCCGACAGGAGGTGGTGGCAGAACCTGCGGACGGGGAAACGCAGGAGGAGATTACGGAGAAAAATTATCCGGAACTGCAGATCGATTTTGCAGAACTTAAAAAGACCAATCCGGACTTCCGGGGATGGCTCTATTTTCCGGCACTGGACATCAGTTACCCGGTGGTACAGGGGGAGGACAATGACTATTATCTGAAGCATTCCTTTGAAGGGGAGAGTGTAAATGCCGGATGCATTTTCATGGACTGCGGGGCTTCGGCAGACTGGTCAGACCGGAACACCTTTGTGTTCGGGCATAATATGAGGGATGAGAGCATGTTCGGCTCCTTTAAAAATTTGCTGAAGGGGACGGTGAGCTGTGAGGAAGATCCTTATTTCTATATTTATACGAAAGATAAAGTCTACATTTATCAGATATTTTCCTATTATGAGACAAAGAGCAGCAGCGACCGTTTTGCGACCTTTACCTCGGATGCGTCCTACGACGATTATGTGCAGTGGGCAACAGAACATTCCCTGTATGCTTCCGATGCGGATTTAAGTGACAGAGGTAACATCGTATCCCTGTCCACCTGTTACGGCTCCAGTGGTACCAAGAGGAGAGCTTTGATCCATGGAGTACTGACAGAAACAGCCGGTTATTAAAAAATTTAAAAAAATCTGAACCCTTTTTGAAAGCGCTTCCGTCTTAATAAGTGTAAAGAGGAACGAAAACGTTGTAAAACGTGAAAAACATTGGATTTCATTGAGGGAGAAATCAGATGAGCAGATTTAGCAAGTATTTAAAAGAAAAGGTAGTAAAGATTCTGGTTGCTGCACTGGTAGTAGGTTCCGTCGCAGGGAACGAGGGAATTACTGCACAGGCAGCAGGTGCAGATTTAAATGATCCGTTTTCTTTCGTATTATACACGAATGAATTTGCATCCTCAAATCTGGATCATATTGAGGGAAATGCCGCAATTAGAGAATTAAAGATTTCTATGGTAAGCTATGGTGGAAGATCTTATCTGGGAGATCTTTCTGCTCCGAATCAGATTCTTCAATATACAGCTTCGGGCAGAACAGATGAAAAGGAACTGGTGATTCCCCTTACTAATTCTGACGGAACCCAGAACTCTGTGGAGAGGGAAGTGACGGGACAGGGTTATAATATTATAGCTGGTGAAAATAAATTATATAGTGGAAATCTTCTGAAGAACTGCGAGGTATGGGATACGGATATCGCGTCTGAGATCAGTAATGTCCTGGCAGGCAATATGGTACAGAAAAGCAACGATTTATATGCTTTGGCGAGTGAAAACAGCGATACACAACTGGTATTGAATGTGACAAGTGCCGAGCTGAATTCCAAGATGGATGAGTATGACAAAGAGATCACCGGAGCAGCTTTTTATGGAAAAAAAGTTGTGGTAAATGTAAGTGATTCCGGAACCGTGGATATCACGGGCTGGATGAATGCAAAGGGTGCAGGAAAACAATCAATGGAACATCAGCTGTGGGCAGACAGAATTATCTGGAACTTTGGCAATGCCACAGAAGTTAATGTAAATTCTATTTTCGGATATATTCTGGCTCCGAATGCAGTTGTCTATAACGGCGGAACTGTTATCGGAGGAGTTATAGCGGATAAGTATAAGCAGGGCGGGGAGATTCACTGCCCGTGCGAACCGGATGAGCCGAAGCCGACAACGACACCGACCGCGACACCGACGGCAACGCCGACAGCGACACCGACGGCAACGCCGACAGCGACCCCGACGGCAACGCCGACAGCGACCCCGACGGCAACACCGACAGCAACGCCGACAGCGACCCCGACGGCAACGCCGACAGCGACCCCGACGGCAACGCCTACAGCGACACCGACGGCAACGCCGACAGCGACCCCGACGGCAACGCCGACGGCGACCCCGACGGCAACGCCGACAGCGACACCGACAGCAACGCCTAGTGCGACACCTACAGCAACGCCGACAGCGACACCGAGTGCGACGCCTACGGTAACCCCTAGTGCGACACCGAGTGCAACGCCGACTGCAACGCCTAGTGCGACCCCTACGGTAACCCCGAGTGCAACGCCTACGGCAACACCGACTGCAACCCCGAGTGCGACCCCTACGGCAACTCCGAACACCCCGGATGAACCCGATACACCGGATGATACCCCCGATGATCCCGGCACCCCGACAAATCCCGGTACTCCGGCAGATCCCGGTACCCCGGCCGGTGGCACCCCGGATACCCCGCAGGTACTTGGTGCGAGACGACGCAGAATGGTGACTATCGAGGATGAGGCAGTGCCTCTGGCAGACAGAGCAGTCCTCGGAGCATCCAGACGACCGCAGACCGGCGATGACTCCGATGCCTGGAATCTGGGCTTTGCCCTTTCTCTGACGAGTCTGGGTGCATGGCTTGTCATCAAGAAAAAAGAACATTAAACAGGAAAGGATCAGATTTTTGAAAAAAAATATTCAAAATCTGGTCCTTTTTTCCATTTTCCGCAGTCTTACTTATTAGGAGAGTTCAAAAAGAGCAATAAAAACAGAAATACTGGTTTTGAGGGGAAAAGGAAAATGAAGTTAAAAAGCATGATACAGATAAAACTGGCAAAAACTCTGGTAGCGGCACTGCTGATCGGCAGCATCTCCAACACCGGATTTACGGTACAGGCGGAAGAAGCGCCGCAGAATGAGCAGAACGATGTTGTTGAAATGGCGAGTGTAAGCGGAAACGACAGCACTGCTGCAGAAGAGAAAACTGCGGAAGAAATTCAGACCACGGAGATCGAAACACTGGGAACTGCATCAGCAGAGGTTGCCCTGCTGACGGACCCGACAACTGCCATCGCAACACAGAAAACCTATCCCACCATCAATACGGTGATCCTTGCCGGAGGCATCATGGCAAAATGGCTGGGAGGACAGGAAGCCAGCCCCAAAGTATGGCCCAATAATTACAAACCGAAAAACGGAGATTTTTCATTGTTTGCAGGTCATAAGATGACTTTGGACGATGCTGCAACCTTTAAATATCTTTCTGCGTATAACACAGGGGTAGATGCCGAAGGAAAGTTAACCGGAAGTAACGGAGCAAACTGGCAGTGTGTCGGATTTGTAGCATTAGATGTAAATGTAAATAAATATTCTGACTGCGAGCCCGAAGATCTGTTACACTATGTTTACTACAGCGGAGACAGTGAGGACACTCCCTATTATGAAGAAAACTGCGGAAAAACCCTTGAGGATGTAAAACAGTATGTGAATGCCAACAATGGTGTCCTGTACGGTGAGGAAGTATCGGAAAGCTTCATGGATCAGTTGCTTGCCACCGGCAGGTCATATAAGACTCAAGTCACCATTGCCACCGTATGGTATGTGACCACACCCACAGATACCTGGACCAATTATGAAGGATACGATTACAAGATTCCCGGGGTATCCGCAGTAGATTACTATGAATATCCCGCAGAAACGGTAACTTTTGAACAGAATGAAAACGGTGCGGTGTTCCACTACGCTTCCGAAGGTGTCACCATTGCCACCACTCCGGAACTGAAACAGCACTGGGAAAGCGGCACCGGCAGGGTAACTTATGATGCAGAGATCACCATTACGATCCACAGCAATGCCCCGGACAGGGTGAGAATCAATCTGTCCGATGCTATCGGCTATCTGAACGGTACCGTGGCAGGAGGAAATGCGGCAGAGCCCGGAGATACCCTGTACTACAATATAAAGCTGGTAAATGAAAGCAACAGGGAGTATCAGTACGATCCTGCAACAGCCATGATTGGTACGATCCCGGCGGCTCCCAAGGCAGGAGAGGAAGTAACAGTCCTGTCCAGAGGTTTTGAGGGCTATGAGATCGGTGAAGTGGGAAGGTTCTGTACACTGCCCCGTCGTATTTTAAATGCCCCGTTACGGGATCTTGGAATTACCACAGGCAAGGTAACAGATGCTGTTGTCGGAGAAGCCCTTTTGAAAAAAGGATATGGCAGCGAAGGAATGAAGCCGGAAGAGGTTACGCAGAACTGCCTGGCACAGTACTACTTAGACTGGTTCAATAATACTTCCAGAGAGGAAGGAAATAAGGCCTACAGTTTCGCAGAGCTTACGGCAGAGGAACTGGCGATCCTGACCAACGGAACTGCCGATACTACGGTAGCGGAGAGCTGTTCTGTAGTAGCGGATGCCTTATATTACACGACATATCATAATGTATATACTTTTGACGGCGAAGGTCTGTATGACCGGATGCTGAAAAACGGACAGGAAGGTTCCTATGCGGATACTCTGGTATCCGGTCTGTTAAGAGACGGAGAAGCGAAGATCACCAGCAATCTGAACGGTGAACTGGCCAACAACGGTTACCAGATGACCCGATATGGTTTCGGTATGCAGTTTGAACTGTCCCGGGAACCGGAGGTTACACCGCCGGTAACGACCAGCCCGGAGCCGACACCCAGTACGACACCGGAACCTACCCCAAGTACCACCCCGGCACCTACGCCCACAGGCACCCCGGATACCACACTCACGCCGACAGCTACTCCGACCGTAACCCCGGAGACCCCGGACGATTCAGATGATTCCGATACCCCGGAGATCCCCGTTACACCGTCTGAGCCTGCAGCCCCGGTAACACCGCAGGTACTTGGTGTGAGACGACAGAGAGTCGTAAGCATTACCGATGATCCTACACCGTTAGCGGACAGAGCAGTTCTGGGAGCTTCCAGAAGACCGAAGACCGGCGATGACTCCAATACATGGAATCTGGGATTTGCCCTTTCCTTGACAGGACTGGGAGCTTGGCTTATTATTAAGAAGAAGCAATCATAACGAATAAACATATACTTATCATAAACAATCAAGGAAAGAAGAGGTAGAACAAATGAAAAAAAGATGGATGAGTCTTGTCCTGACAGTCATCATGGTACTGAGCCTTGCAGGCTGCGGCAAGAGTACGGAGCTGTCCTCTGTAAGCCGTGATCCTTCTACAGATGACGGAACCGTATGGTTCGATGAAGAGGCAGTGGCACTGGCAGGTTCTGTCAGAAAAGCCGGTATGAGCGAAACAGAGCTGGCTCGTGCAGATGAACTTCGTACCATGGCTACCGATGCACTGGCAATCGTGAATGCGAAGAGAGCAGAGAACGGTCTGGCCGCACTGACCTGGAGCAACGGACTGGAATCCTGCGCCATGGTAAGAGCACAGGAAGCAGCTTCCAAGTTCTCCCATACCAGACCTAACGGCAAAGACTGGTATACCGTGAACAGTGAACTGATGTGGGGAGAGAACCTGGCAAAGGGTTATGACTCCGCACAGAGTGTGGTAGATGCCTGGATGGCTTCTCCGACACATGCGGCGAATATTCTGGCAGGTGATTTCACCACTTGCAGTATTGCAGTTTATGAGACCAACGGCAAGCTGTATTTTGCCCAGGAGTTCGGTTATTAAAAAGGTATTTCTTATCATGAGGGGATAGAGAGATAATATAACAGGAAAGAGTTGATATTTGTCGAAATATTAACTCTTTCTTTGCGTTTGAAGGGTGGAAAAAACACTAAAAAAATGGTATAATAAGGACGATAATAATGATAAATACTTTCTGTGAAAAAGTCACCGACTTGAAATGGAAGAAAGGCATTTAGCTGAAAAAATATCCGGGCGCTGCCGGATATGTGGTCGCTTTGCAGGATGCAATGTAACAAATAACAAATAAAAAGAACGCAGCGCAGAAATGGGGACATATGAGTACAAGAGCATCACAGAAGGGCACAAAAGGGCAGATGTCAGGGAAGACGACGATCAGGGAACGCCTCCAGAAGGCAATCAGCAAGCTGGTACTGTTCTCGATCATCCCGTTGGTCATCCTTACCGTGATTCTGAATCTGTCCAGCACCATGAGAACACTGGAAAATGATATGCTGGTGGTCGCAGAGATCTCCGCAGACCGTATCAGCCAGGAGTTGCAGGTGACAACAACGATCGTATCCGAGCTCGGATGCAGCTACCAGCTGTCTTCTCCGGTATTTACCCAGGAGCAGAAGCAGCAGTTTATCAATCAGCGTGTGGAGGCCTATGGAATGGTCAGGGGTAAGCTGATCGGATCCAATGGTATCTGTGCATACGACGGAACGGATTACAGTGAACGTGATTACTTCAAGAGATCCATGCAGGGAGAAGTTGTGGTATCGGATCCCGTGATCGCGAAGACGGACGGCAAACTCAGTGTTATCATTTCCGCACCCGTATATGCGGACGGAGACAGGAATAATGATGTTATCGGCGTGGTGTTCGTCGTACCGGATCCGGAGTTCTTAAATGATATTGCAGCAGCTATTTCCGTCAGCAAAAATTCCGAATGTTATCTGCTGGGTGCCACCGGTATCACCGTTGCTCACAGCGATTCGGCTATTGCCCAGGAACAGAGGAATAATACCGAATTGTCCCAGACAGACAGATCCCTGCGTGGCATTGCCAAGGTAGAGCAGGAGATGATGACCGGTGAGATCGGTTATGATACCTATATGAGAAGCGGAACCTACAAAATACAGGCATATGCTCCGATTGAAGGAACCAATGGCTGGAGTGTGGCAGTAGATGCACCGCTGACAGATTTCCTCGGCTCTACCGTTGCATGTATTGTCGTAGGTGTAGCAATAGGCGCTGTGGCAGTAATCTTCAGTGTACGCAGAGCAAAACAGATCGGTCAGGCCATCGGCGAGCCGGTAGCAGAATGCACCGAGAGATTACGTCTGCTGGCAGAGGGTGATCTTCATACTCCGGCACCGGCGATCCGGACACAGGATGAGACGCAGATTCTGGCAGAGGCTACCGCCGCATTATCCGGCAACCTGCAGAAAGTGATCGGCGATGCGGATTATCTTTTGGGAGAGATGTCACAGGGCAATTTTGCACTGACTACAGGCTGTGCAGAAGCCTATGTGGGAGACTTCCAGGGACTGCTGGATTCCATCCGTAAGCTGAACCGTAAGCTCAGTGAGACGCTGAGTGAGATCAAGACGGCAGTGGGTCAGGTATCTCTGGGGGCAAACCAGATGGCAGATGCCGCACAGGGACTTGCGGAAGGCGCTACCGACCAGGCCGGTTCTGTGGAGGAACTGCAGGCTACCATCACGAATGTAACCGAGATCGTGGAGAAGAATGCCAAGGCACTGGGTGATTCTTATCAGAAGGCTATGGATTATCAGCAGCAGGCGAAGACCAGCGGCGAGGAAATGAAAGGCCTGACGGATGCCATGCAGCGTATCAATGATACTTCCAAGCAGATCAGCGATATTATCGGTGAGATTGAGGATATCGCATCCCAGACGAATCTGTTGTCCCTGAATGCGGCTATTGAAGCAGCCAGAGCCGGAGAGGCCGGAAGAGGCTTTGCAGTGGTAGCGGATCAGATCCGTAAGCTGGCAGATGACAGTGCACAGTCTGCAGTGCATACCAGAGAACTGATCGAGACCTCTCTGCAGGAGATCGAGCATGGCAATCAGATCACGGACAAGACGGCCGAGGCCCTGAACAGAGTGGTGGAAGGCATTGAGGATCTGGCCAACGAATCCAAGAAAGCCATGGAAGAATCCAAGGCGCAGGCAGATGCCATGATGCAGATCGAACAGGGCATTGAACAGATCTCCACAGTGGTACAGAACAACTCCGCGACCGCAGAAGAGACCTCCGCTACCAGCGAGGAGCTGTCTGCACAGGCCACCAATATGAATGAACTGACTGCCGCATTCCAGTTAAGAGAATAAAATTACGCACAGTCCTGTTGGAATGAATTTCGAGGATATAGCATACAATGCTTAATAGAAACAAGCATTGGAGGCAGCCGTGTTCGAGAAGCAGAATATACAGGAAACCGTAAGCAAATTGAATAGTGACGCAGTGAAGGGCCTTACCGATGGTGAGGCCTTTCGTCGTTTACAGCAAAATGGCAGAAATGAAATGAAAGCTGCCAGAAAAAAGACAAAAATACAACTTTTTCTGGAGCAGCTGAAGGATCCTTTGATCTACATATTATTGATCGCAGCGGTGGTATCCGTTCTCCTGGGGGAAGTCAGTGATGCGGTGATCATCGGCATCGTGGTGGTGGTCAATGCCCTGGTGGGAATGCTGCAGGAGGGAAAAGCCAGAAAGGCGCTGGAGGCTTTGAAAAAGCTGACCAGCCCGCAGACCATAGTGATCCGGGATGGGGTACGCAGAGAGATTCCTGCGGCGGAGCTGGTGACAGGTGATCTGGTGGATCTGGAAGCGGGAGCACAGGTCCCGGCGGATATCCGGCTGACCAGGAGTGCCAATCTGCAGGTAGAGGAATCCGCGCTGACCGGAGAATCGGTGCCGGTGGAAAAGGACGCGCTGTTTCTGGCAAATTGCAGACAGGAGATCCCGCTGGCCGAACGGGTCAATATGGTCTATATGTCCACCGTGGTGACGCATGGCCACGGAGAAGGTCTGGTAACCGCTACAGGAATGGATACGGAGATCGGCAGGATCGCGTCCATGATCACGGATGCAGAAGAGGAAATGACACCGTTACAGAAACGGCTGGGGGATCTGGGAAAGCTTCTGAGTATTTTGTCCCTGGGAGTATGTGCGGCACTGTTCCTGCTGGCGGTAATTCAGCATAGAAATATTCCGGAAATGTTGCTGGTGGCAATCTCTCTGGCAGTGGCCGCGGTGCCGGAGGGACTGCCGGCAGTGGTGACGATCTGCCTGGCTTTGTCAGTGACCAGAATGGTCAAAGCGCATACGATCATTCGCAGACTGCCTTCCGTGGAGACTTTGGGAGCGGTCAGTGTGGTCTGCTCGGATAAGACCGGTACGCTGACCCAGAACCGGCTTACAGTAGAAAAATGCTGGTGGTATGACTGTATGGAGGATGTCACCGACAACGGGAGCAGAGGAGAACTCCGGTGCCCACAGGAGATGCTTCGTGGAATGGTGCTGTGCAACGACGCATCCCTGCAGGGAGACCAGCGGATCGGGGATCCTACGGAACTGGCACTCTTGGACTTTGGAGGAAAAATGGGGATGCACAGGGACCGTCTGGAGAAGCAGTATCCCCGCTATGATGAAAAACCTTTTGATTCGGACCGGAAGATGATGACGACCTATCACAAGATCCGGAAAGGCGGCAGCCACGGAGGGAGCATTGCCTATACCAAGGGAGCCCCGGATGTGATCCTGCGGCATTGCACCCATATTTTACAGGAGGGGCGGAGCGTGCCCCTGACTTCCGGACAGCAAAAGAGAATCAGCGACGTGGTGGAACTGATGAATTCTCTGGCACTCCGGACTCTGGCGGTGGCCCGGAGTGACAGGACCTCCGGCAGCGAGGAGGAAGGACTGACGTTCCTGGGAATCGTGGGAATGCGGGATCCTGCCAGACCGGAGGCAGCGAAGGCAGTGGAAATCTTCCGGCATGCGGGAGTGTCTACGGTGATGATCACGGGGGATCATGTGGATACGGCCTACGCCATTGCCAGACAGTTGGGGATTGCCGGGCATCGCAGCCAGTGCATTACGGGGGAAGAACTGAATCATCTGGATGATGTCTCTTTTGCCAGAAGGATCCGGGACATCCGGGTATATGCCAGAGTGACCCCGGCCCAGAAAGTACGGATCGTGAAGGGATTGCAGCAGAATGGGGAGATCGTGGCCATGACGGGAGACGGTGTGAATGATGCCCCCTCCCTGAAGGCGGCGGATATCGGTGTGGCTATGGGAACCGGCGTGGATGTGGCCAAACAGGCGGCGGACATGATACTGACGGATGACAATTTCGCCACCATTGAAAAGGCTATTGAGGAGGGCAGAGGTGTCTACGAAAACATTCGCAAATCGGTGATATTTTTGCTGTCTTCCAATCTGGGAGAGCTGATGACCATGTTCGTGGCGGTAGCCATGGGGCTGGCATCTCCTTTAAAATCCAGCCATATCCTGTGGATCAACCTGATCACGGATTCTCTTCCCGCGCTGGCACTTGGAGTGGACAAAAATGACGGGAACAGTCTGATGCGCTGTCCCCCCAGAAAGTCCGCGGAGAGTCTGTTTGCCCGGGGCGGCATGGCCTGTACAATGCTTTATGGAGCACTGATCACCGGCATCGGTCTGGCGGCGTTTCTGGTGCTTCCCTGTGGGATTCTGGCAGGCAGAGGAGAACTGCCGTGGAATCTGTCTGCCTATGTGGCGGGACTGCGGGAATTATTGTCGCAGGAGAGAATTCTGGCCAGATCCCAGACCTATGCTTTTACGGTACTGGGAATGTGTCAGTTGTATCATGCAGTGGGAATGCGGGATATGCAGAAATCCGTATTTGCCATGAGACCCTGGGATAATCCTCTGATGGTGCTGGCCTGTGTCGTTGGATTTGTGCTGCAGTTTGCGGTAACGGAAGTACCGTTCCTGATCGGAGCCTTTGGAACATCCCATTTATCAGGGCAGGAGTGGCTGTTGCTGAATGCACTGGCGGCATTTCCCCTGTTGGCCCATGAGGTGGTGGCGCTGTTTCGAAAGTAAGGACACTTATTCGGGTTTACCGACTATTCAGAACGCTAATTCGCCCTTTAACTTCAGGCAGATATTTTTGCGTATGCAAGCATCCGCCGAATACCGTACCTGAAGTTACATGGCTCTGAATAGTCGTAATATTTACAAAAAGTTTACATTTTCCTCGTATGGAGTTTATAGTCAAATGTTACAATAAAATTGATAAAAAACTTTCATGGGAGGGCAATGTGATGAAAAACATCAAAAAAACAGCTATTGTTATGCTTCTCTGCCTTTATTTTCTGACCTATGGCGTATTGCCGCAGGTACAGGCCGCAGGCAAAGAGACTCCCGTGATCGTAGTGGCGCACCGGGCCGGGGCAAAAGTGGCCCCGGAGAACACGGTGGCGGCTCTGGAACAGGCCATCCGGGACGGAGCTCCCATTGCGGAAATCGATGTACAGCAGCTGTCCGACGGAACCCTGATCGTCATGCATGACAGCAACTTTGACCGTACGGCTGGAGAAGATCTCTGTGTATGGGATGCGGAAGCGGACATGCTTCGGGAACTGGAAGTGGGAAGCAGATTTTCGGCAGCCTACCGTGGAGAACAGATTCCGACGCTGGAAGAAATGCTTGCCTGTGCCGGAGGACGGATCACACTGATGATCGAACTGAAATACACAGGCCAGGAACAGGAACTGGAAGAAAATGTCCTGGCACTGCTGAAGACTTATGATATGGTGGATGAATGCATTATAGGATCCATGAACAAGGGGATCCTGCAAAAAACGAAAGAGCTGGAACCCGGAATCTCCACAGTCTTTATTGCCCATGATCTGGAAGAAGAGGATTATGATCTGGACTATGCGGACAGCTATAGCATCGAAGGGAAAAATCTTACGACGGATATGGTGGATGCCATTCATTACCGCGGAAAGTCGGTATATGGCTGGACTGCCAACAGCTCCGGTGCAATGCTTAAGATCGTGAACTGCGGAGCGGATGGTGTGATCACAGATGATGTGAGATTATTACAGGCATTTTTAAGAGAACAGACTTGCAGGAAAGCGTTCGCAAGCGTATACTAAATAGTTGAACCGAGGGGAAGAAAACGGAAGCAGGTTAGTATACATGAGCAAAATATGGGAATTTTTTGAAAATCTGGATGAGTATGTATATGTCGCAGATGCGGAGACTCATGAATTAGTGTATATGAATAAAAAGACTTTGAGAACCTACGGGTTCCAAAGCAATGAGGAAATTACCGGATTGAAATGCTACGAGATATTACAGGACAATTCCGTGCCTTGTAGTATCTGCAATAATGAGCAGCTGGAGTCGGGGTATTTTAAGGAATGGGAATATTATAATCCCCTGTTGAAAAGAGAACTTCATATCAAGGATACTCTGGTGGAGGAAGATGGCAGAAAATACCGGATGGAAATTGCCATTGACTGCGGAGCCCTGAATGAGAGAGGGGAAAATACCGCAGATTACCGCAACATGGAGGCTGCACTGAATGAAGCCATCCGGGTGGCCCTGCGTCAGGAGACCATGGATCAGACATTGCAGGTGCTGTTGGAATTTATCGGAAAAAATCTGGAAGCGGGACGGGCTTATATTTTTGAGAGAGATGACCGCAATTATGACAGCAATACCTACGAATGGGTAGCCAAGGGAGTCTCACCGGAAAAGGATACTCTTCAGAATCTGCCGCCGGAGATCTGTGCCGGATGGTATCAGAAGTTCGATGAGAACCTGAATATCGTCACAGAGAATCTGGAAGAAATGAAAGATGTGGATCCACAGATGTATGAGGTCCTGGCAAGGCAGAATATTCATTCTCTGGTGGTGGTTCCGCTTTATGATGACGGAAAAGTGATCGGTTTCTATGGAGTAGACAATCCGCCGGCCAGATATTTCGCTTTCGTGTCGGAGATGTTGCAGATCATGGGACACTTTATCGTATCTTCCCTGAAGCAGCGGAATCTGGTGCGGGAACTGGAAGTGATGAGTTATTCGGATCCTCTGACGACACTGGGGAACCGCTATGCTATGGAAAAATATCTGGAACAGGCAGATCACACAAAGCCTATCGGCGTGGTATATTGCGATATTACAGGGCTGAAACGGATCAATGACAGTGAGGGACATTCTGCCGGAGACCGTCTGATCAGACGGTGCTGTGAATGCCTGCAGCGGGTATTTGCGGGAAACGGACTGTTTCGTATCGGCGGAGATGAACTGGTGGTTCTTTGTAACGGAATCGATGAAAAGGAACTTTATCAAAAGGTGGAGGAATTAAAGGCAGAGCTTGTGGCTCACAATGCCACCATGGCGGTGGGAGCAGCGGTGAACACTCTGGAAGCTGTGGGAGAGGATCATCTGCTGACGGAGCCTGAGAGACGGATGTATCAGGATAAGGCGGAATACTATCGGAATACAGGGATGGACCGCAGAAAAATCTGAGTTTTGAAAATTTATATGTTGAGAATTTCTATCAGGCAGTTCCCTTGACGGGAACTGCTTTTTTCTATATTATTTATATAAAGTTAGTTGCGACTAACCAAAGAGGTTGTGGACGACTGGAGGTGAAACACTGATTGAGTCAGGAAACATGGGAGATCCTGTGCGGAATGAAAGCAGACGATGTGGAACTGCAGTTGGCATTGCAGTGTGCACCGTTGATCACGGGACTTAAGATTTCCAATCTGCTGACGATTTCTCCGGAAGGCTTTACACAGGTGGAAAAGATTGTTGAAGGCAGTGTGCTTTCCATGTATCCCTTGTTGGAGACAGAGGAGAAAATGGTAATCCTGTTATACCGGGAAGACCGGCTGGAAAAGTATCTGAAAATGCCGCAGGTACAGAAACTGTTACGGGAGGCGGGATACGAATCCGGTCGACTGGAGGATATTCTGCCGGTATTTTGCGACCGTTATGAAACCTATGCGGAGAGAGATAAGCTGTTTCCTCATGAACTGGGATTGCTGCTGGGATATCCCCCGGAGGATGTGGAAGGATTTATCAGACATCAGGGGAGGAACAGTCTTTGTACCGGTTACTGGAAGGTATATGCGGATAAGGAAGGAAAACAGAGACTTTTTGAAAAATATGAATATGCCAGGGAAAATTTGATCCAGCTGTTGCATTATGGATTAAAGATGACAGAAATCATAGATATCTGCGGATGTACCGCGGCATAGAAACAGGCACGGAAAGTGCGGAAGGGAAGGAAAAATAAATGGATAAAATTTATGTAGTATTCTGGACACAGGGTGGCAACACCCAGGCTATGGCTGAAGCCATCGGAGAGGGAATCCGGGAAGCCGGAAAGGAAGCTGAGGTGGTATTTGTCACCGGAGCAAATCTTGACGAACTGAAGGCTGCCCCCAAGTTTGCACTGGGATGTCCCGCCATGGGAGCGGAAGTGCTGGAGGAAGCTGAGATGGAGCCTTTTGTATGTGATGTAGAGGGCTTTGCTTCCGGCAAAAAGATCGCGCTGTTCGGTTCCTACGGCTGGGGAGACGGTGAGTGGATGAGAGACTGGACCACCCGTATGGAAGCAGCGGGAGCTACGGTGCTGAACGGCGAGGGACTGATCTGCCATGAGACACCGGACGAGAATGGTCTGGCAGAGTGCAGAGAGCTCGGAAAACAGCTGGCAAACGCATAAGGACATCCGGAAATAAAATAAGACGACATAAAAAAGATTCATTCTCTTTGGTAGAGAGTGAATCTTTTTTTGCTGGATTTATTATATATTATGCTTTCTTACTGCCGCTCAAATAATAGCGCTCCTGCGCCACGGTCTCGGGAACCGGAATATTGCCGTTTTGCAGCTTCCGGGTCAGAACGTCCAGATGATGTAATCCCTGGGCCACTTTGATCTTACGGCGATCCAGAAGATCGCTGTACAGAGGATTCTGTGCCAGCGTGTTGCAGATCTCTTCCGGGAACGGGCAGTAGGTGAACATGATCTGACGGGCTACTTTGTTCAGTCTCGGGGATCCGGCACCTTCGAACAGCACCCAGATCATATAATCTCTTACGAACATTTCCTTGAAACTGTTCTTCGCACGCTGCAGGCTGGATTTTACTTTTTCCTTGGCCTCTGCACTCAGATCGTGGTTCTTGCGGTAGAACTGGATATAATCAAAATATTCACTGGTCAGGGAACTGATGGACACATCGTTCCAGCGGTTGCCCTGGACTCTCTTACACAGTTCCCAGCGGAATTCACCGGTCAGGTGGGTGAAGGTCGTCTTCAGATCCTCCAGATGGAAAATGGAGAAGACCATACGGCCGGGGCTGTTGCGGCGCTTACCCTCGATCTCCTGCCACATGACACCGCGAATACCGACATTGGGCATCAGTATGATATCCGGCAGATATTCCAGATGGATCGTCTCCTTACCCATGACATCTATGTGTTCCATGTCCAGACTTTCCCGGTAGAATGCCGTGTAGTCTACCCGGCGGATCTCTTCCAGAATCTGGGAGACACGGGAAACCGTGACATAGGAGCTTTCCAGATCCTTCAGCACATCATCCGCACAGAATAACGGACAGAAGGTGGTGATCCGGCCGAAGGTGATCTTGTTGACCTGGGGAAACATATTCCGGAGCTCGTAATTGACCTTGGCCAGGGGGTTGTTCTCCAGTGCCTTGAGCTCTGCGTCCGTAATATTGCCGCCGACTTTCTGCTTGTGAATGTAATCGGAATAATCCTGATCAAATTCATTCCGGCTGGGAGATTTCTTCCCACGGAAGATAGCCATCAGCCAGTCATAAAAGGTATAGACACCGATATCACTGTGATCCGACATGGCTTCTGCCAGACGGTACAGAGTGACTGCGTTTTTCAGGCCGGCCAGTTCTTCATCCACATAACCGAAATACAGGAACATCTTGACCGGCATGGGGATGTTCGGCTGCTCCAGTGTCTGAGTGAACAGGAGGGAGTAAAGCAGATAGAATTCCTCCGTAAGCTGTTTGCGCAAAAGAGCAACTTCCTGATCCTGGGAAGCACGGTCGGAGAGCAGCTTATAGGCATGGACATGCTGACGGAAGCTGGTCACGGTATCCAGATCCGGTCCGGCATATTCCAGAATCGTATTCAGGGAGCCTGCCAGTTTTCCCAGAATCTCGGAATCTCCGGAAGAGCCGGACTCGGCGGAATCAGTGGATTCCATGAGATGCAGGCTGCTCTGGAAGGTCTGGGATCTGGAAGCAAACAGTTCCTGATCGATGAAGGACAGATCACCGGTCTTGGAAAGCATACGGTGAATGCGGTCGTAGACCACCTTGCTGTCTTCATTGTCCTGCCCCAGTTTATAGAACAAAGAAGTATAAAAATCGAAAAGATCGTTGCCGGATTCCCGGAAATAGAAGGAACCGACCTGCTGCAGATAGTGGAACTGTTCCTCTAAGCTCTGGTAGGTGCGGCGGAAGTCCAGACTTCCTTTACGCAGCATACCAATGGACAGATCCGATTCCTGTACCAGGATCCGGTAATTGTCCGAAGCAAGGATCCTGCTCAGCCCCATATAATAGCCGTTCAGCCAGATATCCGGCGAATCATCCCCCAGAAAAGCATTCAGCTCGTCAAAATGCTCCAGGGATCTGGCAGTCAGACGATAACGATTGCACAATGTATTGTAGGTGGCAATATCATCTGTCAATGTGCGGTACAGTTCACTGCAATTCAGCTCCGAAATGGAACTGCGGTTCAGCAGGATATTGATCTGCCGGAAACAGGACAGGCAGAATAAGCGTGCCACGTCAGGATGTTTTTGCAGAATATCATTCAGGGAGTCCAGGCTTGTCAGGGGATACGTCAGAATCGTGGTATCCTCCAGAGTGGTATAGCCCAGCAGATGGATCTCGGAGCAGATCTCACAGATACCGATCACATCTCCTTTTCCCAGAGTATAAGAGCCACCGGGATAGGAGACATCTACTTTACCGTTGGTGATCAGATGCAATGCAGTCATGGGCTGCCCATAGCTATATATATTTTTCCCTTTCTCCAATACGATTCCAGCCATTCCGATACCTCGCCTTATCATACAAATACTTAATAAGCATTATACACCATAATACCAACAATTTTCTACTGTACTTTTGATAGAAATGTGATAAAATAAAACTACATATGTGTCACTTTTACATTGACAGACGAAAAAAGTGATGTTTTCGGCAGAAAACGGTACATGGAAAGGTATGTTGGGGTTATGGAACAGAGCAGTGAATACAGAGAGCAGTTGCTGGAATCATATAAGCAGGCGGTGAGACCGTTACTTCCTTACCTGCCCTGGCTGGAGCAGAGTGCCGGCAAGAGAGCCAGCTCTATCTACAGCGGACAGGACATCGGAGTGAATTCCGTGTCGTTTCCGGTATATGACGGAACCCTTCTGAATTTCGTCAGGGAAGCGACGAAAAGTCCCCTGATGGATCGCAACTATGCCTATGTATACACAAGACACCGGATCCGCACTCATCAGGAGGAGCGGGATATTATTCGGAAAGCCGGATGGAAGGAATGGGATATCCTCAGAGGGATCCTGTCAAAATATGTCCTGGGCGGCAGAACAAAGGGAAATCTGTGGAGCGAGGCGGTATCGGAGCAGATCTTTTATCTGGTACTGAAACAGATGCAGGAGATTATTGAGTTCTGGGATAAGACACCGGCGAACGGAAAGCTTTGAGTTGAGTGGGGAAAGGCAGGATAGATCCATGGGAGAAAAATCAGCACAGAAAAAGCGATATATCGTAGAGAAAGCCAGAGAAGTATTTGTGGAGAAGGGCTTCAAAAAAGTAACAATGAAGGATATTGTAGAGGCCTGCGACATCAGCCGCGGCGGACTCTATTTATATTTTGAAAATACCAGTCAGATCTTCATGGAAGTGCTTCGCATGGAGAGCGAGGAGGCGGATGATGTATTTTCCGACAGCATTACGGAGGATGCCACCGCAGCGGATATTCTGCTTCTGTTTTTAAAGGAACAGAAGAAAGAACTCCTGCGCAAGAAGAATACACTGACGCAGGCCACCTATGAATTCTATTTTGAAAACGAACTGCCCAAGAGAGACAATATTTTAAAAAAGCAGTTTGATTCCGCGGTGAAGATCATTGAAAAACTGATCGAAGCAGGTGTGGATAACGGCGAGTTTATCTGCGAGGACTGCGAAGGAACCGCGAGAAATATTATGTTTGTGCTGGAAGGACTGAAGATTTCGGCCCAGACCATCGGCGTGACAGCGGAAGCAGTGGATCGTGAAATCCTGTATCTGCTGCGCGGATTGGGTGTAGAAGATTAATATGACAACGGGTGATGATGCTTCAGGGAAGGTTTCCTGGAGCATTTTCTGTGTAGAAAAGTTGCAAAGAGATAAAGAGAGGGAAAAGGTAAGTATGACAGAAACGATCATCAGCATGGAACTTCCGGCAGGAGGACATCTGGCAATCCGCAGGAACCGGATCCGTCCGGAGGGAGAGGACCGGAATATACGCAGGATCAGTCTGGTCTCCGGGATCCACGGGGATGAACTGGAGGGACAGTACATCTGTTATGAGACGGCGCGAAGAGTACAAGAGCATCTGGAGTATCTGAAGGGAATCGTAGATATCTATCCGGCATTGAATCCTCTGGGAATCGACATGGCCAGCCGGACGGTTCCGAGACTGGATATGGATATGAACCGTATGTTTCCCGGAGATTCCGCAGGGGACATGATGGAGCGGATCACAGCGGCTGTGGTGGATTCTCTGATCGGATCCGATATCTGTATTGATCTGCATGCCAGTGATATTTTTGTGCGGGAGATTCCCCAGGTACGACTCAGCGAAGATTTTGCGGAGGCATTGCTTCCTTATGCGAAAATGACCAATGCCGACATGATCTGGATGAATGCCACTGCCACGGTGCATGAATCGACGCTGGCCCATTCCATGAATCTGCTGGGAGTTCCCACACTGGTGCTGGAGATGGGACAGGGACATGACATCCACAGATCCTTCGGCAATCAGATCGTGGACGGTATTTTCCACATCATGAGCGAAATGGGGATCTGGACGGGCCCGGAGCCGAAGGTGCAGGAGCCTGCGGTATCCAGTGACGGAGAAGTGGAATTTATCCGCAGCAAGGCGGACGGTGTGTTCCTGCCGCTGATCGAACACAACCATTATGTGAAAAAAGGAGACCTGATCGGGGAAGTGGTGGACCCGTTTGAAGGTACGGTGAAACAACAGATCCGTACCGCCAAAGGCGGGCTGCTGTTCACCCTGAGAGCTTATCCGGTGGTCTATGAAGGAGATCTGCTGGCGCGGATCCTGACGGAGTGAGAAGATTATGTTTGAGAGAGATATTTATACCATACATTCGACCTACAGAGAAGATATGCGCATCAAAGGCTTTCAGTTCGGCAAGGGCGAGAAGTCTGCCTGCATCGTGGGTGCAGCCCGAGGCAATGAGATCCAGCAGATGTATATCTGCTCCCAGCTGGTGAAGACATTGCGGGAACTGGAAAACAACGGCTGTATCAGTGCCGGAAAACAGATTCTGGTGATCCCGACGATCAACGCCTACTCTGTGAACATCAGCAGACGTTTTTTCGGCGTCAAGGAAGCGGATATCAACCGGAGCTTTCCGGGAAATGATTACGGGGAACCGGCGGACCGTCTGACCAATGCGTTGCTTACGGAGATCCGGGATTACGTTTACGGCATCCAGTTCACGTCCTTTTACAGGCCGGGAGAATTCGTGCCTCATGTGCGGATGATGGAGACCGGATACCAGAATACATCGCTGGCGAATCTGTTCGGACTGCCTTATGTGGTGGTGCGAAAGCCTGTGCCCATTGATACCAAGACACTGAATTATAACTGGCAGGATGAGATGACGGCGGCCTTTTCGGTTTACACGAATCAGAACACCCAGATCGATGAGGTGAGTGCAAGACAGGCGGTGGCAGCGGTCTTGCGTTTCCTGAAGCGCATGGGACTGATCCGGTATGAGAGTCATTCCGGATATATCAGTCATGTCATATATGAAAAGGACCTGAGTGATGTGCATACGAACCGGGCGGGAATTTTCCAGGGCAAAGTGCATGCCGGAGATGATGTGCGCTACGGCAATGAGATGGCGGAAATCATAGATCCTTATGACGGATCCGTGAGGGAGACTATTCTGGCACCCACGGACGGCATTGTATTTTTCGCCCACACGGAGGCACTGATCTGCGAGAAAGATATCGCCTACCGGCTGATCCACAGGCTGCATGAATGACGAACCGTTCAAAAAGGCAGGTAAAATCTATCTAAATTTGTTGTTTTCTGCTATTGTGGGAAAAAACCTATAATGGTATGATACTATTCAGAACCATGTAAATATAATCAGATGTACGTCAAAGGCTCGCATTTGTAAGGGCATCTGATTATATTTATATGGTGAGATAACCACATGAGCAAAAAGTAAGCATCGCAAGATGCGGTTTTGCGAATGGGGTTCTGAATAGTGTCGCATAGTATAAAATTTCGGAGGAGAGACATGAGCAACGTAAGACGTATCTATGTAGAGAAAAAAGAGCCTTATGCCGTCAAGGCAAAAGAACTGCACGACGAACTGAAAAATTATCTGGGCATCGATGTGGCGAAGGTTCGCGAGTTTATCCGCTATGATGTGGAGAATATTTCGGATGAGGTATTTGCAAGAGCCTGCAAGACCGTATTTTCCGAGCCTCCCGTAGATGATCTGTATGAGGAAACGATTGAGATCCCTGCGGATGCAAGAGTATTTTCCGTAGAATTCCTTCCCGGACAGTTCGATCAGAGAGCGGATTCCGCAGTACAGTGCGTGAAGTTCCTCAAGGAGGACGAGGATCCCGTGATCCGTACCGCTGTGACTTATATGATCGAAGGACAGGTGTCCGACGAAGAATTTTCCAAGATCAAATCTTACTGTATCAACCCTGTAGATTCCAGAGAGACCGACATGGTGAAGCCGGATACTCTGATCACGGTGTATGATGATCCCGCTGATGTTACTGTTTTTGACGGCTTCAGAGATATGGACGAGAGCAGCTTAAAGGCTCTGTACGAATCTCTGGGACTTGCCATGACCTTCAAAGATTTCCTGCATATCCAGAAATATTTCCATGATGATGAGAAGAGAGATCCTTCCATGACGGAGATCCGTGTATTGGATACCTATTGGTCCGATCACTGCCGCCATACCACTTTTTCCACCGAACTGACCGACGTGGAATTCGGTGAGGGTTATTATCGTTCTCCCCTGGAGACCACTTACCAGAGCTATCTGGATACCAGAGAAGAAATCTTCAAGGGCAGAGAGGACAAGTTTGTCTGCCTGATGGATCTGGCACTGATGGCCATGCGGAAGTTGAAAAAAGACGGAAGGCTTAATGACATGGAAGAATCCGATGAGATCAATGCCTGCTCCGTAGTGGTTCCCGTGGAGATGGATTACGGCGACCACAGAGAGACCGAGGAATGGCTGGTATTTTTCAAGAACGAGACCCACAACCATCCTACAGAGATCGAGCCTTTCGGTGGCGCTGCCACCTGTCTGGGCGGTGCTATCCGTGATCCTCTGTCCGGTCGTGGCTATGTATATCAGGCTATGCGTGTCACCGGTGCTGCGGATCCTACCGTTCCCGTATCCGAGACTCTGCACGGCAAGCTGTCCCAGAAGAAGCTGGTAAGAGGCGCAGCCAGCGGCTATTCCTCTTATGGCAACCAGATCGGTCTGGCTACCGGATTTGTAAAAGAGATCTATCATCCTTCTTACGTGGCAAAGCGTATGGAGATCGGTGCCGTTATGGGTGCTGCTCCCCGCAAGAATGTTATCCGTGAGACTTCCGATCCCGGTGATATCATCATCCTGTTAGGCGGACATACCGGACGTGACGGCTGCGGCGGTGCTACCGGTTCTTCCAAGGTACATACCGATACTTCCATCGAGACCTGCGGCGCCGAGGTACAGAAGGGTAATGCACCTACCGAGCGTAAGATTCAGAGACTGTTCCGCCGCGAGGAAGTCAGCCGCCTGATCAAGAAATGTAACGACTTCGGTGCCGGCGGTGTCTCCGTTGCCATCGGTGAGCTGGCAGACGGTCTGACCGTAGATCTGGACAAAGTGCCCAAAAAATATGCCGGACTGGACGGCACGGAACTGGCGATCTCCGAGTCTCAGGAGCGTATGGCAGTGGTAGTGGATCCCAAGGATGTAGATACCTTCTTAGGTTATGCCAAGGAAGAGAACTTAGAGGCTGTTCCCGTGGCAGTCGTTACCGAGGAGCCCAGACTGGTATTGAACTGGAGAGGCAAGCCTATTGTAGATCTGAAGAGAGCATTCTTAGATACCAACGGTGCTCATCAGGAGACAAAGGTTAAAGTAGACATTCCTTCCGAAGAAGAGAATTATTTTGATAAATGGGCTGTTCCCGCTGTAGGCGAGAAGCTGGAAGAGGGCGATGTAAAGGGTGCCTGGGTGACATTGTTAAATGACCTCAACGTATGTTCCCAGAAGGGGCTGGTGGAGATGTTCGACTCCTCCATCGGTGCCGGCAGTGTATTGATGCCTTATGGTGGAAAATATCAGCTGACCGAGACCCAGACCATGGTGGCCAAGCTACCCGTACTGGAAGGCAAGACCGATACCGTGACCATGATGAGCTATGGCTTCGATCCTTATCTGTCTTCCTGGAGCCCTTACCACGGAGCAGTCTATGCAGTGACGGAGTCCATGGCAAAGATCGTGGCTTCCGGCGGTGATTTCAGCAAGATCCGTTTCACCTTCCAGGAGTACTTCCGCAGAATGACCGGTGATCCCGAGCGTTGGAGCCAGCCTTTTGCAGCTTTGCTTGGTGCTTATGATG
>JBNMJR010000009.1:0-28884 GCA_050873925.1 Acetatifactor sp. | reverse complement strand
CGGTTCAGGTCCGTGTGGTAGTGATACCATGAGGGTTCAAGTCCCTCTTTCTGCATCACATGGCGGTGACCGAAAGGTTGCCGCTTTTGTCGTTTTGAAAAGAATTTGAAAAAGAGGACAAAACCGGGAAAGGGATGAAAACTGTGGCAATTAACAGAAGAGATAAGACGAAAACAGACAGAACACCGAAAGTACACAAGGACTGGTATAAGCTGGATCTGTCGGCCATTGTATACCCGACCTTACAGAGAAGAGATTTTTCTTCCGTTTACCGGCTGTCTGTCTTGCTAAAAGAGGAGATCGATCCCGAGATGCTGCAGCGGGCGGTGAATCTGACCATGCCCCGTTTTCCGACGTATAAGGCGGCAATCCGCAAGGGTGTCTTCTGGCGTTACCTGGAGCCCAACGACCGTCCCGGACCTTTTGTGCAGGAGGATGTGAAAAATCCCTGCCAGCCCATGTATTTCAAGGCCAACAATCGTTATCTGGTAAGAATCTATTATTACCGGAACCGGATCGCACTGGAGGCACATCACAGTCTGGGAGACGGCACCGGAGGCATGTGTGTGTTACAGACTCTGACAGCCACCTATCTGCGGCTGATGGGACATACGGAGATTGAGAACGGCGGTTTTGTGCTGGATATTTTAGAAACACCGGATCTGGGAGAACTGGAAGATGCCTACATGAAATATGCCAATGCCAAGGTATGCCCTCCCAGACCGGGAGAGAAGACTTATCGTGTCCGGGGAACCAAGGAGCCTTTCTACACCCTGAACATCATAGACGGTATCATGTCGGTGTCGGAGGTCATGAAAGTGGCAAAAAGCTATAATGCCACCATTACGGAATATTTGAATGCGGTTCTGCTCTACGCCCTGATGCAGAAGCAGGAGAGTGAGTGGCATTTAAAATTACGCCCGGTAAAGATCGCCATGCCGGTGAATCTGCGACGGTTCTTCCCGTCGAAGACCCTGCGGAATTTTATCACCATGATCTATCCGGGGATCGATCCGAGACTGGGAGAATACACCTTTGAAGAGATCGTGACCCAGGTGCATAACTATATGCGGTATTATCTGAATGAAAAGCTGCTGCGGGGTGACATCACCACCAACGCGGAGACCCAGAGGAATCCTTTTATCCGCATTGTACCGCTGTTTATCAAGGATCTGGTGGTCCGCCAGTTCTATACGAAGATCCAGGACAAAAACTCTTCGGCGGGTCTGACAACATGGGAGCCCTGAAGGTGCCGGAGACCATGAAGCCCTATATCGAACGGTTCGATATCTATATGGGACAGCCGTTCTCCACGAGAACCAACTGTGCCATTGCCAGTTTTGAAGACATTCTTACCATCAATTTTGCCAGCAGTATTGCGGAAACCGATGTGGAACGACTGTTTTTCCGCAAGCTGGTACAGGATGGCATTCATGTAAAAATCGAGAGTAACCGGTAGATCCTCCGGTTAGAAAGGAAATGCTTATGTCATATTGTGTGAACTGCGGTGTGGAACTGGATGCTTCGGCGACGAAGTGCCCTTTGTGTGACACACCGGTCTATAATCCCAAGGCACCGGAACCGGAGAAGCAGCCGGCCCCGTTTCCCAAGGAAAAAGGACAGGTGGAAGTGGTGAAAAGAAAAGATCTGGGAGTACTGCTGACAGTCATCGTACTGGCCACGGCGGTGACCTGTGGGTTGTTGAATGCTTTCGTATTCCGCAGCAGCCTGTGGTCGCTGGCGGTGAGCGGAATATTCCTGGTATTGTGGGTCATTATGATTCCGGTGGTCATCTATACGAGACAGCCCATCTATCTGTCGATCCTGCTGGATGGTGTGGCGGTGATCGTGTATCTGTATCTGCTGACGTATCTGACGGGACATAACGGCTGGTTCTATGGACTGGGACTTCCCATTGTATTACTGGTGACGGCGGTGGTGGAGGCAGTGACTTTCTGCATCCGCAAGCTTCCCCTGTCCTTCCTGACAGGAGCCCTGTATCTGATCTCGGGGATCGCTGTTCTGTGTGTGGGACTGGAACTTCTGATCGACCGGTTCTTAAGACAGGAGATCGCACTGGGATGGTCAGCTATCGTGCTGACGGTCTGCGTGATCGTCGATATCACCATCGCCACCCTTTTATCCCGGAGAAGACTGCGCAATGCAGTGCGCAGAAGATTGCACTTTTGATAACTATTCAGAGCCATGAAATATTGGCAAGGTTTCGTCGAATGCTCGCATTCGTAAGATGGCTGGACAATATTTCTTTGGCGAATTGAGGCGCTGAATAGTTAGCAAATATTTTAACAGGAGGAATTTATGGCACTGGTAGGAAAAAACAGTGAGAAGAACAACCAGAATCTGATGCAGCTGATCCGCAGAGCCCATGGTCTTGTGGAAAATCCGGATCTGGAGAAGCACAGACAATCCCAGGATCATATCGGCGAGCTGCTTGGCAACAGTAAAGAGATCCAGTATCGTCCCGTGGACATCGAGGGTATGGATGCGGAGTGGGTCAGCGTGAACCGCGCCCACATGAAAAAATATGTGATCCTGCACTGTCACGGCGGCGGATATTCCACCGGCAGCAGTATTTATGCCAGAACCCTGACTTCGAAGCTGGCGGCGGGGACCTCTATGGACGTGCTGTGTTTTGACTACAGACTGGCACCGGAGCACCCTTATCCGGCGGCTGCGGAGGATGCCATGAAAGCATGGAATTATCTGATGCTTTTGGGCTACGGAGCAAGAGACGTGATCGTTACCGGAGATTCTGCCGGAGGCAATCTGGCACTTTCCCTGGTCTTAAAATTAAAAGAGCAGGAGCGTCTGCTTCCCCGGGGCATCGTCCTGATGTCTCCCTGGACGGATCTTACCGGCGAGGGCAAGACCTTCCAGACCAAGGCGGAACTGGATCCGGTGCTGGACAGCGAGTACATTGATCGTATGACGAAAGCGTACGCACCGGATATGGACCTGACGGACCCTTATATTTCTCCGCTGTTCGGGGACTTTCACGGCTTTCCGCCCGTCTATATTCAGGTGGGAGAGAATGAGATCCTGCTGGACGATTCCCTGCGATTATATAAAAATCTGATCAAGGCAGGGGTATCCGCCCATATCGACCGGTTCCCCGGAATGTGGCATGTTTTTCAGATGTCACCTTTCAAAAAGGCCAGCGAGGCCATGGATAAAAATGCGGAATTCATCTATTCTGTGTGCAGATAATTAAAATCAGAAAAATTGACTATTTTTTTCAAAAGAAAGAAAAGGATTTTTAAGACAGGCACAGAATATTAGAAGTAGGGGCAGGAGGAACTATGACGATCAGAGAAAGCTTGGAACAGTGGGAAAAGGATTATTTAAGTCCGTACGCATCCTTGAGTGTGAACTCCAAAGGACGTCTGAGACCGGAGGAACAGTGTGACATCAGGCCGGTGTTTCAGAGAGACAGAGACCGTATTATCCATTGCAAAGCCTTCCGCAGGCTGAAGGATAAGACGCAGGTATTTCTGACACCCGAGGGTGATCATTATCGTACCAGACTGACACATACGCTGGAGGTATCCCAGACTGCCAGAACCATAGCCAAGGCATTGAAGCTGAACGAGGATCTGGTGGAGGCCATTGCACTGGGACACGATCTGGGACACACGCCTTTTGGACATGCCGGAGAGCGTGCGCTGAACAGAGTATGCCCGTTTGGCTTCGAACATGCCGAACAGAGCGTCCGCACGGTGGACATTCTGGAGAAGGATGGCAAGGGGCTGAATCTGACCTACGAGGTGCGTGACGGTATCCGGAACCACCAGACCATCGGAAAACCTCACACCCTGGAAGGCAAGATCGTCAGACTTTCCGATAAAATTGCCTATATTCATCACGATATGGACGATGCCATACGAGGGGGAATCCTCACGGAGGCGGATGTGCCGAAAGACATTTGTGAGGTGATCGGCAGCAGTCCCACCGAGAGACTGGATCACTTCATTCATGATATCGTGACCAACAGCATGGACAAGGGAGACATCCTGATGTCGGAGCCGGTGGCGGAAGCCATGACGAAGATCAGACAGTTCATGTTTGAGAGAGTGTACAAGAACCCGGTAGCGAAGAGCGAAGAGGGGAAAGCAGAGATGTTGATGGAGACGCTGTATCAGCATTTCTTAAAGCATCTGGATGATCTGCCGGAGGAATATCTGAACCTTCTTTCTGTGGGAGAACCGAGAGAGAAAGTCGTATGCGACTATGTGGGAGCGATGACGGATCGCTTTGCCATAGCGGTATATGAGGATATTTACATACCGAAATCCTGGCAGAGATAGGCACAAGACAAAATAGGAGTTAAAAAACGTGTATTATCCCGAAGAACTGGTAGAAGAAGTCAGAGCCAGAAATGACATCGTGGATGTGATATCGGGCTATGTCTCATTGAAAAAAAAGGGAAGCAACTATTGGGGCTGCTGTCCTTTTCATAACGAAAAAACACCTTCCTTTTCGGTGTCTTCGAACAAGCAGATGTATTATTGCTTCGGATGCCATGCCAGCGGAAATGTATATACGTTTCTCATGAAATATGAAAACGATACCTTCCCGGAGGCCATTAAGATCCTGGCGGACCGCGCCGGGGTAAAGCTTCCCGAAGTGGAGGAGACACCGGAACAGAAGAAAAAAGCCGGCAAGCGTATGCGTCTGCTGGAAGTCAACAAGGAAGCGGCAAAATATTTTTACTATATGCTGAGGAATCCTCAGGGAGAAGTGGGAATGCGTTATCTGACGGGGCGGAAGCTGACCGATGAGACCATGCACCATTTCGGACTGGGCTATGCCGGGAAAAACGGCGAACAGGTGGTACAGTACCTGCGGAAAAAAGGATTCACGGACGAAGAGATCAAAGATTCCGGGCTGGCAATGTTTTCCGAGCAACGGGGTCTGCGGAGTCAGTTCTGGAACCGTGTCATGTTCCCCATACAGGACATCAACCACCGGGTTATCGGTTTCGGTGGCAGAGTCATGGGAGACGGGGAGCCGAAATACCTGAATTCCCCGGAGACCATGATCTTCGACAAGAGAAGGAATCTCTACGGACTGAATTTTGCAAGGACAGCCCGTACGGGCAATATTATCCTGTGTGAGGGCTATATGGATGTCATAGCCATGCATCAGGCGGGGTTCACCCAGGCGGTGGCATCCCTGGGAACGGCATTTACAGTGGAGCAGGCCAACCTCCTGCACCGTTATGCGGAAAACATCCTGTTAGCCTACGACAGTGACGGCGCCGGAACCAAGGCGGCGCTTCGGGGCATCGGCATCTTAAGAGAAGCCGGACTTACCGGTAAGGTCATCAATATGCGGCCTTACAAGGATCCCGATGAATTTATCAAGAATCTGGGAAAAGAAGCATTCCAGGAACGCATCGATCAGGCGGAGAACAGTTTTTATTTCGAAATCCGTATCCTGAGCGAACAATACGATCAGAGCGATCCGGAACAACGGACGAAGTTCCACCGGGAGATCGCACAGAAACTGTGCGAATTTTCGGAGGATCTGGAACGGGAGAACTATTTACAGGCCATTGCCGAGAAATACATGATCCGCCCGGATGATCTGCGAAAGATGGTCATCGGTTATGCCTCCCAGACGGGAATCGCCAAACCGATCCCCCGTCCCCGCAGCGGAGTGCAGAACAAAAGCGATCCGGCGGAAAACGGACGGAAGTCCCAGCGATTGCTGATCACCTGGATCGGAGACAATCCTTCTCTGTATACGATTGTACGCAAGTACATTTCTCTGGAGGATTTCACAGAGGAATTGTATCGCAAAGTGGCGGAGAAGATGTTTGCGGAACTGGACAACGGACAGTTTCAGCCGGCGGGGATCATCAGCATGTTTGAGGATGAAGAGGAGCAGAGGCAGGCAGCGGAGCTGTTCCACACCACGCTTCCCGAACTGTCCACGAAGCAGGAGAGAGAAAGAGCTTTTCATGACATCCTGGTGTCGGTCAAACGTAACAGCTACCAGTACTATATGGCTCAGCTGGGTACGGATGTCAACGCGGTAAAAAAAGCGGTGGAAGGCAAAAAAGCACTGGAAGAATTACAAAGAGCCCGCATTTCTCTGGAATAATAGGGTTTGCGGCTCCGATCAGTTATAAAAAATACGAAATATGGCTATAAATAATGGCAATGAAAGGATGGAACCACGAAAATGGATGAAAACACACAGGCAAAATTTGCGGAGAAGATAAAAGAGCTCCTGAATATGGCGAAAAAGAAAAAGAATGTGCTGGAGTATCAGGAAATCAGTGACTTCTTTGCGGACATGCCTCTGGAAGAGGAACAGATGGAGAAGGTTCTGGAGTATCTGGACCAGAACAACGTAGACGTACTGCGTATTACCGATGACGATGATGTGGATGACGAAGAGATCATTCTGACCGATGAGGATGAAGTGGATGTGGAGAACATCGACCTGTCCGTACCGGAAGGTGTCAGCATTGAGGATCCTGTCCGCATGTATCTGAAAGAGATCGGTAAGGTCCCTCTGTTAAGTGCAGAGGAAGAAATCGAACTGGCCCAGAGAATGGAAGAAGGCGACCAGGAGGCGAAAAAGCGTCTTGCAGAGGCAAATTTACGTCTGGTAGTCAGCATTGCCAAGAGATACGTAGGCCGCGGAATGTTGTTCTTAGACCTGATCCAGGAGGGAAACTTAGGTCTGATCAAGGCCGTAGAGAAATTCGATTACAGAAAGGGATATAAGTTCTCCACTTATGCGACCTGGTGGATCCGTCAGGCCATCACCAGAGCTATTGCCGATCAGGCGAGAACCATCCGTATCCCTGTGCATATGGTAGAGACCATCAACAAACTGATCCGCGTGAGCAGACAGCTGCTGCAGGAGCTGGGAAGAGAACCGACTCCCGAAGAAATCGCGGAAGAGATGAATATGCCGGTAGACAGAGTGCGTGAGATCCTGAAGATCAGCCAGGAACCGGTATCCCTGGAGACTCCTATCGGTGAAGAGGAAGACAGCCACTTAGGTGACTTTATTCAGGATGATAATGTACCGGTTCCTTCCGATGCAGCAGCATTTACCCTGCTGAAGGAGCAGCTGGTAGAGGTACTGGGTACCCTGACAGAGAGAGAGCAGAAGGTACTGAGACTTCGTTTCGGTCTGGATGACGGACGTGCCCGTACTCTGGAAGAGGTAGGACGGGAATTCAACGTTACCCGTGAGCGTATCCGTCAGATCGAAGCAAAAGCCCTGAGAAAATTACGTCATCCCAGCCGCAGCCGCAAGCTGAAGGATTATCTGGATTAATGGCGGAAGTTGTATTATCCAATCGAATGCAGGCATTAACAGACATGGTCACTCCCGGCACTGTGATAACAGATGTGGGGTGTGACCATGGTTTTGTATCTGTGTATCTGGTGCAGAAGGGCATTTCTCCCAGAGTGATCGCCATGGATGTACGATCCGGACCACTGGAACATGCCAGAGAGCATATCCGTGAATATGGTCTGGAAGACAGCATAGAGACAAGACTTTCCGACGGCCTGCACAGCCTGAAGACCGGGGAGGCTGCCGGGATGATCTGTGCCGGCATGGGCGGCCCTCTCATGGAGAAGATTCTTACCGAAGGAAGAGAACAGGCGAGAAGCTTTCAGGAACTGATCTTACAGCCTCAGTCGGAGATCCCGCATTTTCGGGCATTCCTGAGAGAAGAAGGATATCTTCTGACAGATGAGAATATCATCTATGAAGAAGGAAAATATTATTTTATGATGAAGGTGCGCTGGTCGGGTGAGACAACGGACGAGGCGGTACGGCAGCAGGTGAAGGACTCCTGGAAGGCAGCCTGCGGGGATTCAGAACTGGCGGAGGCTTTCGGCCCGTTACTGTTAGCCCACAGGGATCCACTGCTTTCGGATTATCTGGAATGGCAGCTTTCGGAGCACAGACAGATTGCGGAGCGGTTGGACCGGAAAGCGGATGCGGACAATCCAAGAACCGGGCGCCGCAGGCAGGAGATCGCGGAAGAGATCGCACTGCTTACCCGTGCACTGGAATGGTACAATAATGGTAAGGAAGCGGATTGCATTTAAAAAATAAGACCTGTAAAAGCAGATTACAGAAGGACAGGGTGAGAAAAATGATCACAGTGAAGATAAACGGGGAAGAGAGACAATATCCTCAGGGAGCCACTTATGAGGATGTGGCCAACGATTATCAGCAGGAGTATGAGAATCTGATCGCTCTGGCGGCCAGAGACGGCAAAATCAGAGAATTGTTCAAGAAACTGACGAGGGATTGCGAGGTTACCTTTTTTACATTGAAGGATGATGTGGGCAACAAGACTTATGTACGTTCCGCCACAATGCTGTTTTTGAAAGCGGTATTTGACGTCTACGGCAGAGAGGCTGCTCAGAGCTGCCGGGTGGAATTTGCCATCGGCAACGGCTCCTACATCTCCCCCGGAGGACAGATCGCAGCCACAGAGGACAATGCGGCGAAGATCCGAAACAGAATGCGGGAACTGGTGGAGGCGAAGACACCGTTTTTAAAAAGATCCTATTCTCTGGACAGTGCCATGGAACTGTTCCATAAAGAAGGCATGAAGGACAAGGAAAAACTGTTCCGTTACCGCAGAGGCTCTTTCGTAAATATCTACGAGATGGATGGTTATTATGATTATTATTACGGCTATATGCTTCCCAATGCCGGTTATGTGAAGTGGTTCGATGTCATTGCGTATGATGAGGGCTTTATGCTTCTTTTGCCGGATAAACAGGATCCGACGACCGTCAAGCCGTTTGAAGAGCGGAAGATGCTGTTCCGGACGCTGAAGGATTCGGCAGAATGGGGCAAAAAGATCGGCATCGAGACCGTAGGAGACCTGAACGACCAGATCTGCCGCGGCTCCTTAAGTGAACTGATCCTGGTACAGGAGGCGGAGCAGGAGCGCAAGATCGGTGAGATCGCCAAGGATATTGTAGGCAGGGGCGGCGTCAAGTTCGTCATGATCGCGGGACCTTCGTCCTCCGGCAAGACCAGCTTTTCCCACAGACTTTCCATTCAGTTAAAGACCCTGGGCAAGACACCTCATCCCATCGGACTGGATGATTATTTTGTGGACAGAGAGTTTACTCCCAGGGATGAAAACGGTGATTATAATTTCGAATGTCTGGAAGCTATCGACGTGAAAAAGTTTAACGATGATATGTGCAGACTGTTGGCCGGAGAGCGTGTGGAACTGCCCACCTTTAATTTCAAGACCGGAAAGAGGGAGTATAAGGGGAATTTCAAACAACTGGGTCCGGATGATATCCTGGTCATTGAGGGAATCCACGGACTGAATGAGAAGACTTCCTATGCGCTTCCCGACGAAAGTAAATACAAGATATACATCAGTGCGCTGACCGATATCAACATTGATGAGCATAACCGTATTCCTACCACGGACGGCAGACTTCTGCGCCGCATGGTCAGAGATGCCAGAACCAGAGGTGCGGATGCAAGACGTACCATCGGCATGTGGGCTTCCGTACGCCGGGGAGAGGAGCAGAATATTTTCCCGTTCCAGGAGGATGCGGATGCCATGTTTAATTCCGTCCTGATTTATGAGCTGGCGGTTTTAAAGCAGTTTGCAGAGCCGTTATTGTTCCAGATCGACAAAGGAGAACCGGAATATTACGAAGCCAAGAGACTGTTAAAATTCCTAGAGTACTTCCTGGGTGTGACCAGCGAAAGTCTTCCCAATAATTCTCTGTGCAGGGAATTCGTGGGAGGAAGCTGCTTCAATGTGTAAACTATTCAGAGTAGCGCAATTCTGCTGACAGGCGTCGAATGCTTGCATTCGTAAGACTGTGCGGCAGAATTGATGCGACGAAGTAACCACATGAGCAAAAAGTAAGCATCGTCAGATGCGATTTTGCGAATGTGGTGCTGAATAGTTTACATGCATGGTGTTGAATAGTTTACTCTACAGTAAGAAAAGGAGAATACCTGTGGAGAGTCGTTTACCAAAGATAAAATCGATAGTAAAGCAGACAGCAAACTGGGTGATCCGGATCGTTGGCAGCCTGATCCTGTTATTCCTCGTATGGTATGCCGGGCGTACCATGCAGTATATGCTACCGGTGGAAGGTCATGAAGATCTGTTGGAAATTCCGGATTCCTTATTCCGGAATCTGGTGGTGGCAGTGCTGATATTGCTTCTGTATGCAGTTTTGACAGTCGTGGAAAAAAAGGCCGGTGATAAAATCACCGTCTGGTGTAAAAGAATTGCTGTGACTCTCAGCATGCTTTGGCAGGGAATCGCGGGACTGTGCTGGGTCCTGGCGGCAGACAGAACACTGAATGCAGACCAGGCGGAGGTCTTCAATGCAGCAAAAGGTTTTATGCAGAACGACTATGGAGCACTTGCTCCGCAATACTATTGCGGACTGTATCCCCACCAGCTGGGACCGGCGGCCATGGAGGAACTGTTGTTCCGGATTCTGGGTAAAGCCGATTACCGTGTGATCCAGGTATTGTTTGTGCTGCTGAATGTAGCCGGTATCTATTGTATTTACGGCATTCTGAAGGAACTTTCGGGCAGACTTGCCGTGGTGGTCATGGGGACGTTGCTTTCGGGCAGCTGTATGGCATCGGTTTTTTATACCAGCTGGGTCTACGGGGAGATTCCCTGGGTATTCTGCTCCCTGTTTTCTGCGTGGATGCTGGTCAGATATATCAAATACGGAAAAACGGGATCACTGGTGGGTATTGTGACAGCACTTACACTGGGAACGCTGATGCGCAAAAACACATTGGTCCTGGTGGTGGCATATTGTCTGGTAGGTGCGGTGCGGATATTTTCGAAATGGGACAGACGACTGTTGATTTCTCTTGTGCTGGCATTGGCACTGCCACTTCTGTGCTATCAGGGAATCTACAAAATATACGAAGTGAGATCCGGAATGGAACATTCCAGGGGAATTCCCACATCTGCCTATCTGTACCTCGGAATGGAAGAGATCGGCGGTCGGTATGGCTGGTATTACAGTGATTGCTGGGCACAATATTTTGCAACGGATTGCAACACGGAGTTAAGCGACGGAATCTACCGGGAGATGATACGGGAACGCAGACAGGCAATGAAAGGGCAGCAGGGATATCTGCGGGGCTTTTATCAGGGAAAACTGCTGTCCCAGTGGAATGTTCCGACCTATCAGTCCCTGTATTTTAACTATGGTCATGGAGAAGTGTACCATGAGAAACTGGCAGCAATGGAAGACCGGCTGAGCGATGATCTGTTTGACAAAGTGTTATGGATGGCAGACCGCCTGCAGTTCGTTATTTATCTGGGATGCCTGCTTTATTTTGTACTTTGTGTCAGAAAAGACAGTGAGATCACGCAGCATCTGCTGGCAGTGGCCATCATCGGAGGCTTTCTGTTCAGCATTTTCTGGGAAGCCAAGGCAAGATATATGTATGCCTATTATATGATGATGTTCCCGCTGGCGGCACTGGGATACGGGGAAATGATACGTCTGGCAGAAAAATATTGCTTTTTTGGGAAGAAGAAGATATAATCGAACAGGTGTAAGTAAAATAGATGATCGCGGCTGCTTTATGCAGGTGAGGAAAGTCCGGGCTTCACAGGGCAGGATGCCAGATAACGTCTGGTGGAGGTGACTCCAAGGCTAGTGCAACAGAAATATACCGCCGGCTATATGCCGGTAAGGGTGGAAAGGCAGTGTAAGAGACTACCGTCCGGCTGGTAACAGACGGAGCCATGTAAACCCCATCCGAAGCAAGACCAAACAGAGAGCTATAGACCGGCCCGGTCTGCTTTCAGGTAGGTCGCTTGATGCGGCTGGTGACAGTCGTACTAGATAGATGATCGTCATATACAGAACTCGGCTTATTTTTTGCTTACACCTTTTGAGAAAAATGCGGACTGCGGATGCGGTCCGTTTTCTGTTATCATCGACTATAATGCAGAGCATATTTCACGGAGAATTGTGGAGAAAAAGAGAGAATGCGGATAAAAGGAATCGTTGTGATATTGAGCTGCCTGTTGCTCTTCACCGGCTGTGGAGAAAAGGGCAGAAGCGAGGGAAATGCCGACACGGAGACCGCAGGACAGAAGGTTTCGGAAGAAAGCAGCGGCACGGGACAGGCTGACGCAGGAAGGGAATTTACGGAACTGCCACTGCAGACGGAGCAGAAACTGACGGAGACCGATATCAGAGTAATGAAATCTCTGGTGGAGATTCAGACGGGAGATCGGCAGGGCAGCGGCGTGATCTATGACGAAGAGGAAAACAGGATACTGATCGCAACGGCCGGGCATGTGTTGGCGGAGGATACCGGAGAAATCCGGGTGATTTTCCCGGACGGAACACAGGTGGCGGCCACAGGTACACAGACGGTGGACAGCTGTGATCTGGCTTTTTTGTGGGTGGACAAGGCGGAACTGTCAGAGGAGGCATGGAAGACCTGCCTGCCGGTGCAGACGGATCGTAATGTGTTCGATGCGTTGAAAGAATACGATGATGTATGGATGTACGGAGGGGAGACCGGGATGCCGGTCTATGCTTTCGTGGTGGATCCCTGGATCTATGTGGAGGATTTTGAACAGTATATGCTTCTGTTACAGGGACTGATTGCTCCCGGAATGTCGGGAGGCGGTGCTTTTACGGAGGACGGTGTGTTCGTGGGAATTCTGTGCGGCGGCGATGAAGAGGGAAAAGTGGCCGTGGTGCCCTACAGCATGATCGAGACGGAGAGACCGTAGTTGATAAAAATTTAATAATCGTTTTATTGACAATACTGTAAATATGATAGAAAATAAAAAGGATGGGTTTTTAGAACCAGATTGGAGGAAAAAACAATGACGAAAATAGATGTAGTATCCGGATTCCTGGGTGCCGGCAAGACCACCCTGATCAAGAAGCTGTTAAAGGAAGCACTGGACGGCAGCAAGACCGTTCTGATCGAGAATGAGTTCGGTGAGATCGGTATCGACGGCGGTTTCTTAAAAGAGGCCGGTATCGAGATCAAAGAGATGAACTCCGGTTGTATCTGCTGCTCTCTGGTAGGTGACTTCGGTACTTCCCTGAAGGAAGTGATCAGCACTTACGCTCCCGAGCGTATCCTGATCGAGCCCTCCGGTGTCGGCAAGCTGTCCGATGTGCTGAAGGCTGTGGAGAATGTGGCAGGTGATCTGAATGTGGAGATCAACAGTGCGGTAGCAGTGGTAGATGCATCCAAGTGCAAGATGTATATGAAGAACTTCGGCGAATTCTTCAGCAACCAGATCGAATACGCCGGAACCATTATCTTAAGCAGAACCGATAAGGTAGACCAGGCTAAGCTGAATGCCTGTGTGGAGATGATCCGTGAGCACAACGATAAGGCTACCATCATCACCACCCCTCTGGACCAGCTGGATGGCAAGGAAGTACTGAAGACCATTGAAGGTGCCGACAAGCTGGAAGATATGATGAAGGAAATGCTGGAGCATATCCATGATGATCATGATGAGGACGAGTGCTGCGATCATGACCATGATCACGAGCATCATCACCATCACGACCATGACGAGGATGACCACGACCATGAGTGCTGCTGTGGACATCATCACGATGACGACGATGATGAGGACGAGCATGAGCACCACCATCATCACGACCATGATGAGGAGGAGCATGAGCATCACCATCATCACGATCATGATGAAGACCACGACCACGAGCACCATCATGAGCATGACGAGAACTGCACCTGCGGCTGCCACGATCATGACCATGACCACCACCATCATCACCATCACGCAGATGAAGTATTCACCAGCTGGGGTATCGAGACTCCCAACACTTACAGCGCAGAGGATATCGAGAAGATCCTTACCGCTCTGGACAGCGGAGAGTACGGTGCAATCCTGCGTGCCAAGGGTATGGTGCCCGCTCCCGACGGAACCTGGGTATATTATGATTATGTTCCCGAAGAGCATGACATCAGAAGCGGCAAGCCGGAAGTTACCGGTAAGATCTGTGTCATCGGCTCCAAGCTGGACGAGGACAAGCTGGCCGAACTGTTCCGTAAGTAAGATGCCGGGACAGATTTTACAGGCAGCAGGATAAGAAAGAGAAAGGTATGAATTATGACGAAACCAGTCTATATTATAAACGGTTTTCTGGAGAGCGGTAAGACAGAATTTATCACATTTACACTGGGACAGCCGTATTTCCAGATCAAAGGCAAGACACTGCTCATCCTCTGTGAAGAGGGCGAGAATGAATATGATCCCGCTTTATTAAAAAAGAGCCGTACGGATGTCGTATTGATCGAAGAGGAAGAGGAGTTTACCCCGAATCATCTGATCGAGCTGGAGAAGCAGTACAAGCCCGCCCGTATCATCATCGAGTATAACGGCATGTGGAATTGTAAGAACATGACGCTGCCCTGGTACTGGAAAGTAGAGCAGCAGATCACGACCATCGACGGCTCCACCTTCCCTATGTACTATACCAATATGAAATCTCTGCTGGCAGAGATGATCCGTAAGTCCGAGATGATCATTTTCAACCGTTGTGACGGTATCAAGGATCTGAATGTATACAAGCGTAACATCAAGGCAGTGAATCCTTCCGCAGATGTGATCTTCGAGGATTCCAATGGAGAGATCGACGAGATCTTCGAGGAGGATCTGCCCTACGATCTGAATCAGGATCCCATTGTACTGGACAATCAGGGCTACGGCATCTGGTATCTGGATTCCATGGATCACCTGGAGCGCTACGAAGGGAAAAATATCCAGTTCCTGGCCATGGTACTGAAGCCGGAGGAATATCCCGACGGCTATTTCGTACCGGGACGCATGGCAATGACCTGCTGTGCGGAAGATATGGCATTTCTGGGATATGCCTGTGAATATGCGGGCACGAAAGATCTGAAACAGAAGGAATGGGTCAAGGTGACAGCGAAGGTTGCCAAAGAATACTTCGCAGATTATAAGGGAGAGGGTCCTGTACTCCATGCTATCAGTGTGGAGAAGGCAAAGGCTCCCAAGGATCCCGTGATCAGTTTTAACTAGAAAGGATCGGCTCTATGAAAAAGAATCCCATAAAGAGCGACCTGCGGGAGACAACGGCAGGAAAAGTGACATTTCTTTTCCTGCTGTTTTTGTATACCGGGGTCATGTTGTATCTGTTCTGGATGGAGTGCTATCAGGTGCCCGGCTTTCAGTCGGATATGCCGGACTATGTGAATAAGGTGGCAGGTATTGCGGGCAATTATGAATTCCCGTATCCGATCCTGTTCTGGACGGCCAGACTTTCCGCATGGCTGATCGGAGCGAAAGCGGCCATGGCCATTACCACGGCGCTGTTCAATCTGGCAGCGGTAGTTATCACAAAATATTACATGAACCGGGAGATCCGGAAAGTAAGTCATTATGATGATTTAACGCAGGGAAGACAGGCCATGACGGACATTTTTGTGACCCTGCTTGTCTTTTCGCTATTTTTGCTTTCGAATCTGTATTCTCCCAAGAATACGGCGTTTTTCGGCTTTGATTATGCGTATCGCTGCATGGGCATTTACACGCCGAATCCTTTCTGGAATGCCACTTATCTGGCGACCAGACCCTTTGCAATCCTATGCTTTTTTGAGACCGTGAAGGTGTTAGGGGAATATCAGAAAGATTTTCAGTGGAAGAACTGTGCTCTGTTCGCGGGAAGTCTCCTGCTGACCACCATGACCAAGCCCAGCTATACGATGGTAGTGGTGCCACTGATCGGTCTGATCCTTTTGATCCAGCTGATCGTCAGCCGGGGGAAAAGTCTCCGCAATGCCTTCTGTCTGTGTGTGACCATGATTCCCACGGGAATTGCCCTGCTGTATCAGTTTTCCGGAATTTTTACCGGAACGAATACCATGGGAGAGGAGACCGGTATCGCCATCGGGTTCGCCAAAGTATGGAGCAATTATTCCAAGAGCATTCCCTTAAGCATTGTGATGGGAATGGCACTGCCTATTGGCGTTCTCGTTCTGAATCTGGTCTTTGATTTTAAAAATATAAAGTCCAACAGATATTACTGGTTTGCATGGCTGAATTATCTCGCAGGTACGCTGATGTTCCTGATCTTCTATGAAAAGGGCTTCCGCATGATGCATGCCAATTTTTCCTGGGGCTATATGCACGGTATGTTCTTCGTGTTCCTGATGACGCTGATCGTTATGGTGAGAAATATCAGGGAGTGGTGGAATAACTGGAAGGTGATCTTCGTCATAGGTGAGATCGCAGTATTTTTGTACCATCTGGTGTGTGGAGTGAATTTCCTGCTGTACGCCGTCATGGGCAATGATCTGGCGGGATTTTAACGGCAATGATTTCAGAAGGCAGACAAGATACCATCTTGTTGCAACATACATAGAATATTGATAGAAAGGAGAGTGTTTCATGAATTTAAGCATTGTAGCCGGTCTTCTGATTCCGTTTCTGGGAACGACTGCAGGGGCAGCCTGCGTCTTTTTCCTGAAAAAACAGATTGGCGGCAATATTCAGAGAATATTTACCGGATTCGCCGCCGGTGTCATGGTGGCGGCTTCGGTGTGGTCTTTACTGATACCGGCCATGGATATGTGTGAAGAGATGGGAAAGCTTGCATTTCTTCCCGCAGTGATCGGGTTCCTGATCGGTATTGTTTTTTTGTTGTTCATCGATAGCATGGTGCCCCATCTTCATGTGGGAAGCGATGCACCGGAGGGACATAAGAGCAGTCTGAACCGTACAGCCATGCTGATGCTGGCGGTCACTATCCACAATTTTCCCGAAGGTGCGGCGTGTGGTGCTATTTTTGCCGGAGTGTTGAACGGAGATGGAACCGTTACGATGGCGGGAGCACTGACACTGGCCATCGGTATCGCCATTCAGAATTTCCCGGAGGGAGCCATTATTTCCCTTCCTCTTCGCAGTGAAGGCAACAAGCGGAGCAAGTCTTTCGCACTTGGTGTACTGTCGGGAGCGGTGGAGCCAGTGGGAGCGATCTTAGCCATTGCGCTGGCAAGTATTGTGACACCGATTTTACCCTATATGCTGGCCTTTGCCGCCGGCGCCATGATCTATGTGGTGGTGGAAGAACTGATTCCGGAAGCCAGTGAGGAAGAGCATTCCAATCTGGGAACCATCGCTTTTGCCATCGGATTTGCCCTGATGATGATGTTAGATGTGGCTCTGGGCTAAGGAAAGGTAAAAAGTCATGTCCGTGGAAAATGAAAAAGAGATACAACAGCTGAAAAACCGGATCCGGGAGCTGGCAGAGAAATCCTACAACCAGAATCAGTATACCTTTACCGGGTTTCTGGGACTGGCAGAGCAGGATGCTCTGTGGCAGGTGGAACGGGAGGTAAAGTTTGCCGGAATCACGTTGTACGGTGGCAGGGAAGAGGCGGAGCGGAAAATCCTGCGCTTCGGAACGGAAGCGGATCTGGGCTATGAACAGCCCTTTCCCATCTGCTGTATCCGGATCCGGCCGCTGTCGGCAAAATTCGCAGATAAGCTGTCCCACAGAGATTATCTGGGGGCACTGATGAACCTTGGCATTGAGCGGAGCACCATCGGTGATATCCTGCCGGGAGAGGGCGAAGCTTTTTTATTCTGTCTGGATACCATCGCGGAATTTATCTGTGACAATCTGGAACAGATCCGCCATACCCATGTGAAATGTGAAGTGGTGGATGCAGCGGCTGAAGTGCCGCAGGAAGAGCCGTTAAAACAGGTGATCCAGGTGGCAAGTCCCCGTGTTGACGCTGTTCTGGCCAAGGTATATAATAAATCAAGAAGTGACTGTCTGGAGCTGTTCCGGGCGGGAAAAGTATATGTGAACGGCAGGCTGTGTGAGAACAATTCCAAGTCCCTGGAACAGGGGGACGTGGTGAATGCCAGAGGCTACGGGAAATTCCGCGTAAGCGGCGAACCCCATGCCACGAGGAAGGGCAAGCTTGCCATAGAGACGGAAGTATATCCGTAGAAATATTCTAACGAAAACAGAAGAGTTGAGGGAGGTTACACAGTGTATCATTATACTGCGATCCAATGGTTATTTTTCTTTTATTTTTACTGCTTTTTCGGCTGGTGCTTTGAATCCACCTATGTATCCCTGAAAAGCAGGAAGTTAGTCAACCGCGGTTTCTGCCGTGGGCCGTTCCTGCCGCTGTACGGCAGCGGAGCCATCATGATGCTGGTAGTGTCCATGCCGTTTCAGGACAATCTGGTGCTGGTCTACATCGCCGGATGTATCGGAGCTACGATTCTGGAATATGTAACGGGCGTGACCATGGAGGCTTTGTTCAAGGTCAGATATTGGGATTATTCCAAGAATAAGTTCAATTTTCAGGGATATATCTGTCTGGGCTCATCGTTGGCCTGGGGCGGCCTGACGATCCTGATGACAGAGTTTATCCACAAGCCCATCGAACATCTGGTACTGTCCATTCCCGACAGCATCCTTACGCCGGTGACACTGGTGCTGACGGCGCTGATCGGTGCGGACTTCGCATTGTCCTTCAAGGCAGCCCTGGATCTGCGGGATGTACTGGAGAAGATGGAGAAAGCCAAGGAAGATATGCTGCGTATCCAGAAGCGCCTGGATGTCATTATTGCTGTGACCAGTGAAGATCTGGAGAACCGCAAGGAGGACTTCAGCGAGAGCCTGGCCCAGAAGAAGGAAGACTTTACAGAGGGCATTACCACCAGAGTGGAGGATCTGAAGTCCAGTATCGAGGAGAAGCTGGAAAGCATTCGTACTTCTTCCCAGAAGTCTCCCAACCGGTATCTGGACAGTGTGAAGAACGAAGTGCTGGAACTGAAGCAGAAGTACACCAGAAGCGTGGCAGACAGAGAAAATGTCAGCAGCTTAAGAGATTTCTTCCAGCGTGATATGATCCGTTCCAACCCGACCATGAGTTCCGAGAAGTTCAAAGAAGCTCTGGAAGAACTGAAAGAGCACTCCAACAAGAAAAATTAATAATATTGCGGAAAAAGCATGTCTGTGATGCCCGTTTGCGGGCGGAAAGGCATGCTTTTTATGTGCAGAAAATTTTCATAAAAACAAGTTGACAATATTGCGGGGGGGGGGTACACTGAATATCGGTAAAAATAAAAATTTTCCATAATTTTACAAATAGGAGGAATGGGAAAATGAAGAAGAAATTACTTATGGCCGCAGCAATTGCATTTGCAGTCTTTGCAATCCCTTACGGCAGCAGCGCCCTGTCTACCGTATCTGTAGCAAGTGAGAATAATACGGTGGTTACACCGACTCCTGCACCGGTAGAAGAGGTAAGGAATGCGGTAGAGGCTATTGATGTTTCTAAGATCACGGATCCGGAATCTGCAGAAAAAGCATACAATACGCTGTACCAGATCAACAGGAATGATAGCCTGAAAAATGCAATGAATAATGATCAGGAAACGATTTCCAGTGTTGCTGCAGTTGAAGAAGCTTATAAAAAAGTACATGGAATTAAAGATACCAAGCTTGAGAGTACTGCTTCCATTAAAGCAGTCGGTATTGTAGGAGCAGCTTTTGTGGGCGGTGATACTACATTAAGTATTGAGGCACCCGCAGCACAGCCCCAGATCGCATCTACCACATATACTGTAACGGCAGATCCCGTATATGTAGAGATCAATCTGAAAGTATCTGATCAGCCGGTCAACTATACTCTGCCCATCCCTGTAGCAGTTACCATTGAGACTCCTGCAGGTGTAGATGGAAATAAGGCAGTGATCTTCCACTTCGTAAATGGAACACTGGAGGAAATCAAGCCTATTTACAATGCTTCTGCAAACACTCTGACCTTTAGTGTCAGCCACTTCTCTACTTTTGCTATTGCAGAAGCTGAGAATACCGCAGATGCTGAACATCGTTCCGGCAATGAATTCCAGAAATATCGTGACAACATCGCAAACGAGATCGCCAATGCCAAGGACGGCGCTACCGTTAAGATCAGCAGAGACAAAAATGTCAACGCTCTGCCCAACGATATCATGCAGGCTCTGTACAAGAAGCAGACCGTAGCTCTGGAACTGGAGTACACCTTTGAAGGCAATGAGTATACTGTAACCATTCCCGCCGGTAAGGCAGAAGACAACGCTATCGAGTGGTATGGTCCTCTGTACCTGCAGATGCGTTACGGTAAATAAGTAACCGTAAGGAAATGAAATAACCACAGAATATAAGGCACTCTTCAGTCACTGAGGGGTGCCTTGTTTTCAGTCTGAAGGATAATGCACGATATGAAGAAACAGGAACAAAATGAAAAAGAGACTCTGAGTATGCTGGTCTATGGGTATCTGGTGATCCTTTTTGCCGGCTTACCGTTGTATATGCAGAATAAACTGGTGATGATCGGAAATGCAAAGTATTTATTTTTCCGGAACACCACGCTGGTGCTGGGGGCTTTTGTGGTACTGGCGGTGCTGTGGCAGAGACTTCGGGGAGAACAGAAAAACAAAAGGACGTGGAAGAAAACAGATGGGTTTATGCTGCTGTATCTGGCATCTGCGATCCTTTCCTACGGAATCAGCCCCTGCAGGGAGGAAGCCTTTTTAGGATATCCTGGCTGGTATATGGGACTGGTGACGCAGGTGATGCTGGTGGGGATTTATTTTGCGGTATCCCGGTATTATGACGGCAGCAGAAGTATCTGGTGGATCGCCGGAATCACAGCGGGAATTGTGACCCTGATCGGTCTGTTGAACCGTCTGGACATCGATGTGCTGGGAACTTTCCGTGGAATGGAAAACGGAGAATGGAACCGGACCCAGCTGTTGTCCACCATCGGTAACACTAACTGGTATGCAGGCTATATCAGTGTGACGGCAGGCATTTCTCTGGCAGCGGCTTTTACGGGAAAACGACAGGTCAGGGCGCTGGGGATGCTTGGGAGCTTTTTGTTTTTTGCATCGGCTATTACCTCCAACAGTACCACAGCTATTCTGGCAGCCTGCGGATTAAGCCTGCTGTTGCTGTTGTTCTCTCTGCGGAAGAGGAGCCTGCTGCTGCGGGCGCTGGAGATCCTGATGCTTTTGCCGATTTCGGTATTTATGGTCCGGGTGTTTTTACTGCTACATCTGACCGGACTGGTGTTGGCAGGGGATGTCGAGAAGAGACTGTTTTTTACACCGGTATGGTATGGGGTGTTTGGTGTGGAACTGGCCGGATATTTGCTCCTGTTATGGCGGAAACGGCAGAAGAGAAGTGACCGGCTGGAGAGCGGACAGATCTTTCGAATCGTCGCAGGACTGACGGCCGTGGTGGTGTCGGTGGCATTGCTTCTGGGATGCCTGTTGGTGGCGGGATACCTGCCCGGCAGTGAAAAACTGTCGGAAATTACCAGTGGCCGTCTGGCGCTGTGGAAGGTCACACTCGTTACTTACGGAAAAGAGGGGCTTCTGTTTCAGATATTCGGCATGGGACCTGACAGCTTCTACTATACGCTTTACCAATGGGGCAGCAATGCCATGGACTGGATCAACAGGGGGCTTTTGGACAACAATATTTATTCTAATGCCCACAATGAATGGCTGACTCTTCTGGTGCAGCAGGGAATGATAGGAGTCATTGCCTACGGCGGAATCTTCTTCACCGCATTCCGGACCCTTCGAAGCTCCGCAATCCGGGATCCCCGGGCACTTGCAGTTTGTCTTGGCCTTACCGGTTACCTGATCTGTTCCCTGTTTACCTTTCAACATGTATTATCCACACCCTTTGCCTTTGCCCTTCTGGGCATGGCAAGGGGTGTTTATTCCATATAACGCAGCATCTGTACAAGAGAATCTCCTGACAATTTGTCTGTTTCGTCTCGATCCAGTGAACGTAAGCCAAAATTCACAAAACCATTGCTTTCATAGAAGTTAATAAGCGGAGCAGATATGGTGTATCTCTGGATTGTTTTGTCAAACTGTCCGAATTTGGACATACGATGTTTCCATCGTTGATTGGGCAAGCTTTCACGCTCGATACAAAACACTTTATTGGACAGAGTAAAATATCCGCAGAGTACATATTCCTGTTTATAGGATGCCATGATCAGATAGGTGCTTGCAATGCTTTGCTTTGTAAATTCAATTGCTGTATGCCGTAGAAAATGTTCAACATCAGGATTCAGCGGACAAGAAAAAGAGGAGAGAACATCTTTTGCGACGCTCTCTCCTAATGAATCATCTTTTAAAATATCTCTTAAATTAATACCTATATATCCACTCATTTTTTGAGGATGCTTTTCAGTCGATCTCCTTTAACATCTTCGTAGGTCCTGCTGAGGGTTACATCCTTTGCGTGTTTTCCGGAAGCATTTTCTAAGGCAATGATTAATGCTTTGCCTAATTTTTTATCCTTAATATCTACATTTTTAAGAATACTTTTTGTTGCCATACAAATCACCCTTTCCTTTGTGCTCCTGTTTATTATATGTAAGTGGGAAACATAATAAACAGAAAAGCAATGTATAAAAGCAAAAAGCATTATCTAATCAAATAATAGACGAAAAGCGTAGTTTTGTAAAGTATGAAGTTGTGAAGGTTTCAAAAGATTATAAAAAGTTTCAAAATAGTATGTATAATACTATTTGTCATAAAGACAGTATAGAAGAAGCTGCTTTTATATGCAATAGAAATGCGTTTCGATTTATCATAGCTGGTAGTTCGATAAAACGAAGGAACAGAAGAATATCATCTTAATAAAGTCTTAAAGGTTTTTCCTGTTTTTTATTAATCTGAATTCTGTTACAATGTTTCTAGCGTAAGGGGAGCCCTTGCGGAAGAGGTACCGGGAGGCTGCAGCCACCGGTACGGAAATGAGGGAGAATATGTACAATATATTGATCTGCGATGATGAGAAGGATATCGTAAACGCGTTAAAGATATACTTAAATGACACCAATTATCATTTCCTGGAGGCTTTCGATGGTGAGGAAGCCGTGCATGTGGTGGAGACTCAGGAAGTCCATCTGGTACTGATGGACATTATGATGCCGAAGATGGACGGCATTCAGGCCATGATCAAGATCCGGGAAAGGAGTAACGTGCCGGTGATCCTGCTGACCGCCAAGGGTGAGGATTCCGACAAGGTGCTGGGACTTACCGTGGGGGCGGATGACTATATCACAAAGCCCTTTAATCCCATCGAAGTGTCCGCCAGAGTCAAATCCCAATTACGGCGTTATATGCAGCTGGGCGGCGGCACCGTCCGTCCGGATGTGATAAGAGTCGGTGGCATCGAACTGGATGACAAGGAGAAAAGTGTGACGCTGGACGGTGAGCCGGTGGCGCTGACCCCCACAGAGTATGAGATCTTAAAACTTCTGATCCAGAATCCGGGCCAGGTATTTTCACCGAAGGAGATCTACACCAGAATCTGGAACGACCTGCCATTAGGCAGTGAGAACACCGTGGCGGTACATATCAGACATTTACGGGAAAAGCTGGAGATCAATCCGGCAGAACCCAGATACTTAAAAGTAGTCTGGGGCCAGGGATACAAATGTGAGAAACAGGGATAAAAGCAGGCAGGATGCCGGGGCAGCCCCCAAAGAGGAGACAGGATATGGATAACAGGGAAGTAAATAACATGACCGCAGAGCAGGAAAAAGCGGAGAAAAAGAAGAAAACACCGGCACAGGGAAACAGCCTGATGGGCAGTACGCTGGCAAAAGTTGTGGCATTTCTTCTGATGATCGTCACAGCAGTTGTGGGCGTACTGGGGCTCTACGGTACCTTTATGCTGGCGGACAACGGAGCTTATTCCTCCGGCAAAATGATGTTTATTCACGATGCACTGCTGAATCGGCAGGTGGATACGGATCTGTACCGGATGCGCGGCTGGTATGAGGACGAGCGTGAGCAGACCATGGAAGCCTATTGCAGACAGAGAAATATCTGGGTAAAGGTGGAAGGCTATGATCTGGATACCGATGAATTTCTGGGAGAATGGACGAACGAGGATTATGTAGATGAGACGAATGATCTGACGTATCGACTGGAATCCAGAGTGCAGCATAGCGGTGACAACACTTATATCAACACCAGTGCCGATACTTCAACTTCCACCGGAAACTTTGAGGGAGCAGTTACCTCCAATATTTATGCGGATGACAGTCAGACAACGGCGGACAACGACCGGGCGATTGCATCCTCTGCCTCTGACGATGCAGCGGCGGCTGAGGCCGAAGCCATCGAGAATCAGGATGCGGAAGGCTATCTGAATCTGGGAGACAGCCTTACAGTGAGTGGAGAGACTTATGTTCCGCTGGACAGAGCCATCACCTACGCGGAGCTTCTGATTCAGAAAGCGAGGAAAGAGACCGACGCAGCAAAGGACGATACAGAGAAAACACTGTCAGAGCGAAACTTACGAATTGTGGTTACCCTGACGGTGGATCCGGAGCTGACCAAAGAAGACGAATATGCCATGATTTATCATCAGGCAGAACAGTTTTATGATTATCGAAATGTGATCCCCGTGGTCTGTGGAGTGGGAACGGTACTGGCATTCTTATGCTTTATCTTCCTGTTGTGCAGTGCCGGACATAAGAACGGCAAAGAGGGTATCACGCCCAGCGCAATCAATGATATTCACCTGGATGTGTATACAGTGATCGCTGCCATAGGAGCTTTTATCGGTCTGTACCTGGCGGTGGAATGGATCGGTGTGAACCTGTCAAGTATGATCGAACTGATCGTTCTGGTGGTACTGTTTGTGGCAGAAGTGGTATGGTGTACCCTGTACTGCATAGAACTGGCAATCCGCCTGAAGCTGGGAAAATGGTGGCAGAACACCATCGTGTATAGAGTACTGCGATTCTTCGGAAGATTCTGTAAGGGATTTTTCTATGGCGCCGGGAAGTTGATCCGTGGCATTCCTATGGTATGGAGAACAGTACTTCTGTGTCTTGCAATTTGTCTGGCAGAGTTTTTGGGATTGATGATATTTTATCACGATACAGGTGTAATACTCGCTTTATGGGCCATAGAGAAATTTATTCTGTGCGGTGTCATTACTTTTGCGGCATTGATGTGTAAAGAGTTGCAGGAGGGCAGTGAGGCACTGGCGGAAGGCAATCTGAATTATAAGCTGGATACTTCTCATATGGGACTGTCCTTCAAGGAACACGGTGAGAATCTGAACCGCATCGGTGAGGGTATTTCCGCAGCCGTGGAGCAGCGGATGAAGAGCGAGCATCTGAAGACCGAGCTCATTACCAATGTCTCCCATGACATCAAGACACCGCTGACTTCTATTATCAACTATGCCGATCTTATCGGAAAAGAAGTGGAAGCGAATGACGCAGCCACAGGGAATGGTTCAGTGGAGCCGGATCCCGAAAAGGAACAGCGGATTTCGGAGTATGCGGAAGTATTGTTACGTCAGTCCAAGAAGTTGAAAAAACTGCTGGATGATCTGTTGGAGGCCTCCAAAGCCACCACGGGCAATCTGGAAGTACACCCGGAAGTCTGCGATGTGTCGGTACTGCTGTCACAGGCGGTAGGGGAATACGAGCAGCGATTTTCTGACAAGAAGCTGGAGCCTATCGTAAAACAGCCGGAGGAGACCGTGAAGGTCATGGCGGATGGCAGACATCTGTGGAGAGTGTTTGACAATCTGTTGAACAATATTTACAAATATGCCCAGACAGGCAGTCGTGTCTATCTGAACGTGGAGCATGACGGACAGGATGTAAACATTATTTTCCGGAATATGTCAGCCTTTCCGCTGGAAATGTCACCGGAGGAACTGGAAGAGCGATTCACCCGGGGAGACAAATCCCGCCACATGGAGGGTAACGGCCTGGGATTATCCATAGCCAAGAGCCTGACGGAACTGCAAAACGGTAACATGGAGATCGTCACGGACGGTGATCTGTTCAAGGTGGTGATCACGCTGCCGGAGACAAAATAAACTGTTTTCATAGTTACAAATTTTCTAAAAATAGTATTGACAAAATGGAAAATAGAGATTATTCTAAGACACATAAACAACATTCATAAGTTTACCAAACCTGTGAGGAAGAGTAGTAAGCCTTAGGGAATTTTACAGAGAGCCGTGGATGGTGGGATCACGGTAAAGGAACTTTCGCCGAATGGACTTCCGAGGCTGGCCCGAGAACAGATCAGTTTTAGGCGTCAGCGGGATTCGGACCCGTTATCAAGCCGATGGATATGATGGTATCCAGAGAAAAGTGGACACAATCCGTAAGGATATGTCAATTTGAGTGGCACCACGATGATGAGCAAGAGCTTATTACCGTCTCAAATGTATAGCAATATACATTTGGGGCGGTTTTTTGTTATGAAAGTTTTTCAATCCACATGATGCCTGGATGCTTGCATACAACGCAGCATGGGGAAAGCAGCTGCGATTGCAGCTGTGTTTCATAACAGTGAAAGGTTCAGTAATCTTATGAGCAAACTAATTTTATGGTATGCAAAGCATATCATGGTACGCAGGACGTACAGAAAGCGAGGAATAAGATTATGAAGAAGAGAATTTTAGCAGTAGTATTAACCGCAGTAATGGCAATGGGTGCACTTACCGGATGTGGCAGCAACGCAAGTAAGGACAATTACACCATCGGCATCATGCAGTACGCGGTACACGGTTCCCTGGACAACTGCCGTGAAGGATTTATTCAGGGACTTGCCGAGGAAGGCATCGTAGAAGGTGAGAACCTGACCATCGAATATGTCAATGCACAGGCAGACAACGGAACCTCAGCCATGACCGCCAGCAATTTTGTAAGTAAAAAAGTAGATATGATCTGTGCCATCGCAACTCCTTGCGCCATGGCAGCATACAATGCTACAATGAATACAGATATTCCCGTGATCTACACTGCAGTATCCGATCCTGTGGAAGCAGGCCTGGCCAATGAGGACGGTACTCCCGTAGGCAACATCACCGGTACTTCCGATGCACTGGCAGTAGATGCACAGCTGAAAATGATCCGCGAGGTACTTCCCGAAGCGAAGACCATCGGTATCATCTATACCACCAGCGAAGCAAACTCCATCAGCACCATCGCAGAGTACAAGGCTCTGGCAGGTAACTACGGATTCGAGATCGTGGACAGCGGTGTTACCGCAATGTCCGAGGTGGCTCTGGCAGCAGCGGATATCGCATCCAAGGTAGACTGCATCACCAACCTGACCGACAACACTGTAGTAAGTGCATTGCAGACCGTACTGGATGAGGCCAACAAAGCTGGTATCCCCGTATTCGGTTCCGAGGTAGAGCAGGTCAAGGCAGGCTGTGTGGCATCCATGGGTCTGGAGTACATCGAGCTTGGTAAGCAGACCGGTAAGATGGCCGCAAGAGTCCTGAAGGGAGAGGCAGAAGCTTCCGAACTGAACTTCGAAGTAATCTCCGAGCCCAGCCTGTATGTAAACTTTGCAGCAGCAGAGAAGATCAATCTGGAACTTCCCGAGAATTACAAGACCGATGCTTACCAGTCTTTTGATGAGATCGTGGTACAGTAATCAGGAAATCATTGCCGAGCATCTCCGGTGAAACAAAAGCGCATAACAGCCGGCAGACCGCGAGGGCAGAAGATATCTGTGGAATGGAGAAAAAATATGGCGTTATTATTAAGCGTACTGGAACAAGGAATGATCTACGGCATCCTGGCACTGGGTGTCTACATTACCTATAAAATACTGGATTTCCCGGATCTTACGGTCGATGGCAGCTTCCCCTTTGGGGCTGCCATCACTGTGCGTCTGATCAATGGTTTCGGCGTTCCGGCAATCCTCACACTTCCCATTGCTTTCTTAGGCGGAGCACTGGTGGGAATCTGCACCGGACTGATCCATGTGAAGTTAAAAGTAAGAGATCTGCTCTCCGGTATCATTATGATGACCGGTCTGTATACCATCAATCTGTGGGTGGCAGGTTCGGGCTATGTAGCTATTTTTGATAAGGAAAATATTTTCAACAACAGTTTTGTGAACAGCATTACGCCTTCTTTTTTGGCGAACTTCAAGAACGTGATCATTATCTTCCTGATCACCATGGTGGCAAAATATCTGTTAGACTGGTACATGAGCACCAAGTCCGGATTTTTGCTGCGGGCGGTAGGCGACAATGATACTATTGTTACCAGCCTCGGTGTGGACAAGGGACTGGTGAAGATCGTGGGTCTGTCCATTGCCAACGGTCTGGTATCCTTAAGCGGCTGTATCTATGCACAGCAGCAGAGAAGCTTTGAAATTTCCATTGGAACCGGTGCGGTAGTCATCGGTCTGGCCAGTGTTATCATAGGTACCAGCCTGTTCAAGAAGGTAACATTCTTCCGTGTGACCAGCAGTGTTGTAGTGGGTTCCATTCTGTATAAGGCATGTGTGGCAGTTGCCATGTTCGCGGGCATCAGCCCCAACGCCATCAAGCTGATCACAGCCGTCCTGTTCCTGATTATTCTGGTGATCAGCATGGACAGAAAGAAGGTGAAAGCATGCTAGAGCTTATCAATATCAACAAGAATTACAATCCCGGTTCGGTCAACGAACTGTGTCTGTTCAAGGATTTCAACCTTACGGTAAAGGACGGGGAATTCGTATCCGTCGTAGGAAGTAACGGTTCCGGCAAGACTTCCATGCTGAATATCATCTGCGGAAGCATTGCAGTGGACAGTGGCAAGATCCTGATCCACGGAGAAGATATTACGAGACAGAAGGATTATATCCGCCAGCGCCGGATCGGCAGAGTCTATCAGGACCCTTCCAAGGGAACCTGCCCCAGCATGACGATCCTGGAGAACATGTCCATTGCGGAGAATAAAGGCAAACCTTATAACCTGGGACGTGGTGTAAACAAAGCGAAGCTGGAAGAGTAT